>DUPJ01000016.1 GCA_012838355.1 Clostridiaceae bacterium | reverse complement strand
GCAAAAAGCTGGTCGAAAAAAAGGAAATGCCCCTGATCGCCGTACAGGACGCCGACATCGGAATAAAGGTACTCTATTGTCTTCATATAACCTCACCTGACATGCACGCGGATACACGGTCGTGTCGATCCATTATAGGCAATTTGCGGTCAGGCTTTCCATTGTCCCAGCATATCGGTCATAAATGGCCGCACAGGCAAACCATAAACCCGGTTCAGGTGTTCGTCCGTCAGAACCTCTTTGATCGGTCCGCCGGCAGCCACTATGCCCTCGTCCAGAAGCAGCGCATGCGTGCCGTATTTCAGCGCCAGGGAGAGATCGTGCACCACGCTGACAACAGCGCGCCCCTTTTCGCGCTGCCAGGACTGAAGCAGATCGAGCGTCTCAATCTGGTATTTCAGGTCGAGATGACTGGTCGGTTCGTCGAGCAGGAGCAGCGGCGGGTCCTGCACAAGCAGCTGCCCGATAAACGTTCGCTGGAGTTCACCGCCGGACAGCGTCAGCGCCGACTGTTTTTTCTGAGCCGATAGTCCGACCTGGCAGATCGCGGCGTCCACCCGCCGCAGATCCGCTTCCGCAGCGTCCGATTTCAGCCAGGACCCCCGTTTTGCGTACGCCCCGAGACCAACGATTTCCTCAACCGTGAAATGATAGCCGACCGTGTTGTCCTGCCGCAGATACCCCATGCGCGACGCTCGTTCTGCCGCTTTCATGGCGGCCGCATCGCGTCCTTCAATTTCGACTGAGCCCGCGTACGGCATCAGCTGTGCAATGGCCATGAGCAGCGTCGATTTGCCGGCACCGTTTGGCCCGACCAGCATCAGCCATTCGCCCTCGCGAACGTGAAATGAAATCTGTTTCAGAATGTCCAGTGCGCCGAAAGAAACGGATACATGACTGACTTTCAGCATCAGGCACCTCTCGCCTGTCGCCAAAACAGGAAGATGAAGGCAACAGCACCAACCAGAGACGTGATGACCCCGATCGGTATCTGCAGGGGCGACGCAATCGTGCGCGCCACAAGATCGGCAATGAGAAGGAAAACGGCACCGAAAAATAGCGTCGCCGGCATCAGTTTGCGGTGATTCGGTCCGACCAGAAGGCGCCCCATGTGCGGAACGACCAGACCGACAAAGCCGATGGTGCCGCCGATCGCGACGGTCACCCCGATCAGGATGGAAACCAGAATCAGGACGAGCAGCTTTACCCGCTTCACATCGACCCCGACCGCATGTGCGTTCGATTCGCCAATCGCAAAGGCATTCAGTTCGGTGCGCAGCCGGATGAGCCAGCCGCCGGCAGCAAGAAGTGCTGCAGCCAGGAGGAGCACCTGAGTCAAATCGGCACCGGCCAGCGACCCCATGGTCCAGAACACAATGTCCCTTGTCTTTTCGGCTGCGAAGGTGAGAATAAGGCTCATCAGGGCGGACGCGAAAAGCGAAAAAACGACACCGATCAGGATAATCGAATTGGTGGACAGCTGGCTGTCCAGCCGATAAGCAAGAGCCAGAATCAATATGAGGGAGAGAAAGGCGAAGAGGATCGCCATGCCGACACGGCCGAAAAGTGCCACACCCGGAATCGACAATCCGAAGGCCATGGTGACGACTGCACCAAGGCTCGCTCCGGCCGAAACGCCAAGCGTAGCGCCGTCCGCCAGCGGATTTCGCAGAAGTCCCTGCATGGCAACGCCGCAGAGCGAGAGTGCCGCACCGACCAGCGTGACCGCCAGCACGCGCGGCAGACGGACATGAAGCACGATGTTTTCGCCGGTGCTGAGGTCCGCCCCGCCCTGCACGCCTTTTTGCAGCGCCGTGAAAACATCCCTGAGCGGCACGGAAACACTGCCGAGCGAAAGGCAGAGGATTAGTGCGGCCAGCACCAGCATACTCATGCCGATGTACTGGACCGCACTGAACGTATCACGTTTACTTATAATGTTTGCCATCAAGGCTCGTCAGGATAGAGAAAAGCCAGCATGTCTTCGGCCGCGTCGGCCAGTCTGGGACCCGGTCTCGAAATCGCATCGGCATCCGCCAGATAGATGCGGCCATTCTTTACGGCGTTCAGGTTCCCCCAGCCGTTTCGACCCGCAATTTCCTCTTCCGGAAGCGGTCCCTCGCCAAAATACATGGTGATCGTGACGATTACGTCGGGATCTCTATCCAGCACATCCTCTTCGGATACTTCGGCCCAGCCGTCGACATCAGAGAAAATATTCTCATGACCGACCAGCATCCCGATTTCATCGAGAAATGTCTCTTTTCCGGCCGTCCACAATCCGTATTCGAGCGGTGAGACTTCGAAGTAAACCGTACCGCCCTTTTCTTCGGCCGCACGTTCAGCCACGGCGTCAAACCGGCTTTTCATGTCGGCCGTCAGTTCGGAAGCTTCTTCGTCCTTTCCGACCAGCGCTCCGATCATGGCGATCGCCTGATAGACGCCGGCGATATCCTGCGCATCGCTGATCGCGACGACAATGCCGGCCTTTTCCATCAGTTCCAGATCCTCTACACGCTGGTACATCTTGGTCAGCAGCACGAGATCCGGTTCCAGCGCCAAAATCTGTTCGATGTTCAGTTCGTTGCCGGAGGCAACGGCCGTAACTTCTTTAGCCTCGGCCGGATAATCGGCAAATTCGCCGCGGCCGACCAGCACATCACCGGCACCAAGTGCATACAGGATTTCCACGTCGGCCGGCATGACGGCAACGACACGCGACGCCGGTTTCTCCAGCGTTACCGTGCGGTCATACATGTCGCTGACTTCAATCGCTTCAGCGACCGTCATGTCAGTCCGAGTTCCAGTCGTTTCGGCCAGAGCCGTTCCGGTTGTCGCCGATAAGGCGAGAGTGAGGATCAGCACCAGTAACAGTGCCTTCGTTTTGAGATGCATGGCAACCTCCAAAAGATGTAATCAAATGAACAGGTCGCGGCACGTAAAAAGGCCGCCCACAGGTGGACGGCCTCACTTCATCATCACAAAAAGCGGTCCCGACCCCAGGAGTAGAATTGCAATCAGGTCTCCCGACTTGGCTTCATCCAAGGTGAGCGCCTTCCCGTCTCATGGACAGTGGCATTTTGCTCTCCTTGTCAGCGTCACGGTTACTGGGCTAGTTCGGAAGTTTCATCCGATTCCCTCGGTGCCTCGGCACCGGCCTCGCAGCGACTGCACGTGCTATTCATTTGTCGACCCAAGCCTAGCACCGAACAAACGGCGCGTCAACACGCTTGCGAACTGGCGGAAAGTGACCGGCCCAGGACGATGGCGAGCTCCCGCAGAATCTTGCAGGCTGCAGCCGTCGACGCACCGCTCGGGTCGAGCGGCGGTGCCAGTTCCATGATATCGGCCGCAATGATCCGAGATCCGTCAAATGCGTGCACGGCCCGCTGCAGATCGAGATAGCTGATGCCGCCCGGTTCAGGTGTTCCCGTCCCGGGGAAAAATGCTGGATCGAGCACGTCGAGATCAATCGTGAGGTAGACAGGAACCCCGGCCAGCGAACGGATCGTCTCCTCGAGCCCGTCCAGTGTGAAGGGATGAAAATCCATGTTCTCCCTGGCAAAAATCCATTCCTCGCGCAGTCCGGAACGGATGCCGAAGGAATGGATGCGCGCAGGCGGCATGATATCCGCGATGCGGCGGATCACGGAGGCATGGGACAGCGGCTGACCGTATAAGTCGTCGCGCAAGTCGGTATGTGCATCGAAGTGAATGACATGAAGCTCGGGGTAACGGCAAAACGCCGCCTTGAACTGTCCGAGCGACAGACTGTGCTCGCCGCCGATCATCAGCGGCAGGCGGTTCGCCTGAAAGCATTCGTGTGAAAACTGCTCGATCTGACTTATGGCTGCGCCGACATCGCCCATCGGAAGATCGAGATCGCCGGCATCGCCGATCGCGTAGTGCTCCAGATCGTCATCGAGGGAGGGGCTGTACGTTTCAAGTCCCCACGATTCGATGCGCATGCGTTCCGACGCATGGCGGGTGCCCGGCCGAAAGCTGGTTGTCCCGTCGAAGGGCGCACCGTAAACAACAACAGACGCATCCTCCGGGGGCGTCTCCATGCCGCAAAAGGGCCTGATCCGACTCATACCGTATCCTCCCCGATCAAGGTCCTGACATACGTGGGCAGCATAAATGCTCCCGCGTGCACATCCGTGTTGTAGTATTCGGTCGAAAGTCCGCGTGCGTTCCAGGCCTCCGGCTTGAAATCGCGGATCGGGTCGAGCCCCTTGGACGAAAAACCGAACAGCCAGTGGCCGGACGGATACGTCGGAATGTGAGCCTGGTATACCCGGCTGACCTCAAATACGGATTTCATGCGCCGGTGGGTCAGTCTGGCTTCACGTGCCTCCTGACCGTAAAACGGGCTCTCGTGCTGATTGACCAGAATGCCGTTGTCCTTCAGCGCCTTGTAGCAGTTGCCGTAAAATTCCTTTGTAAAGAGACTTTCACCCGGTCCGAACGGATCCGTCGAATCGACAATGATCAGGTCATACGCCTGTTCTTTGCGCCGGACATAGCGAAGGCCGTCCGCGATCATGAGGTGAACGCGCGGATCGTCGAACGAGACGGCAATCGTCGGCAGGTATTTTTTTGACGCCTCGACGACCATCGCATCGATTTCGACCATTTCGATCGACTCAATCGTGTCATAGCGGCATAACTCTCGCAGTGCCCCGCCGTCGCCGCCCCCGATCAGGAGGACGTTTTGCACGGCCGGATGCACGGCAAGCGGGACGTGGACGATCATGTCATGGTAGATAAATTCATCTTTTTCCGTGCACATGATGATGCCGTCCAACACCAGCACACGTCCGAATTCCGGCGTGTCAAAGATCTCCACCTGCTGGAATTCGCTCCGGCCGGTGAATACCTGCTCCGTGACGCGAAACGAAAAACAGACGTCGTCCGTGTGGTATTCGTTAAACCATAGTTCTTTTTTCATCAAGTCACCACAAATAATTTTTCGACTGCGAGATCTTCCGTACCGGTCATATTGCTGCCGATCGATTTCGCGTAGTAGATGTAATCGAGTGCTGCCTCAGTGACGAGTTCACCGGGAGCCAGGATCGGAATGCCGGGCGGATAACACATGACGAACTCCGTGGAAATACGGCCCAGACACGCCTTCAGCGGCAGCTGCACCGCTTTCGCATAAAACGCCTCTGCCGGTGTCAGTGCGACATGCGGTTCGATATATTCGTTTGCCAGAAGTCCGGCAGGATCCCGTTTATTGAGACGGTAGATCTCGGAGAGCGCGGCCAGCAGGCGTTCAATCCCCACGGCACGATCACCGATCGAGAGGATGGCCAGAAAATTCCCGAGATCGCCGAATTCCACCTGGATGTCATATTCGTCCCGCAGCCGTTCGTACACTTCCATACCGGACAGGCCGATACTTCTCGTATGCACGGACAGTTTCGTCTCGTCGAACGCGAAAAAGGCATTGCCGTCCGCGCGTTCGCTGGAGAAGGCATAATAACCGCCGATCTGGTTGACCTCGCTGCGCGCATAATCGGCGTACTGGATGACGCGCGGGAATATTTCGCTGCCGTGCAGGGCCAGATTTTTGCGGGCCAGGTCGAGTGACGACATGAGCAGGTAAGACGCACTCGTCGTCTGTGTCAGATTGATGATCTGCCTCACATAACCGGCATCGCCAATGACGTTGCCGCCGATCAGGAGCAGAGAACTCTGAGTCAGTGATCCGCCCGTCTTGTGCAGCGAGACGGCGCACATATCGGCTCCGCCGTCCATGCCGGCGACGGGCAGCGCGTCACTGAAATAAAAATGCGTGCCGTGCGCTTCGTCGACAAGCAGACGCAAGCCGTGCGCATGAGCCAGATCGGCCAGGCGCCTGACATCGGGGCAGACCCCGTAATACGTTGGATTGTTGATCAGGACGGCTTTTGCGTCCGGATTGGCCAGGATCGCGGCCTCCACATCTTCATACGCCATGCCGAGGGGGATGCCCAGCTCTCTGTCCAGTCCGGGATTCACGTACACCGGCACGGCTCGCGCCAGAATCAGGGCATTGATCGCACTGCGGTGAACATTTCGCGGCATGATGATCTTTTCGCCGGGATTCAGGCTTGCCATAATCATGGCCTGAACAGCGGCTGACGTGCCGTTTACAATAAAAAAAGCGGCCGCCGCACCGAACGCATCCGCCGCCAGAGCTTCGGCTTCCTTGATCACGCTGACGGGATGAATAAGATTGTCCAGCATCGCCATGGAGTTGACATCAACGGAGAGACACTTCTCGCCCAGAAATTCAGTCAGTTCCGGTGTTGTGCGTCCCTGTTTGTGCCCCGGCACATCGAACGAGACGATCCGCCGCCGGCGGTAGTCGAGAAGTGCCTTATGGAGCGGAGCTTCCAGATGATCCAGCTGAAACGGACGCGTGCTCATCGCTCATCGTAGATATTCATGCCGCTGTAGATTTCGATCATTTCACGCTGCAGCGCTTCCGTGATCTGCAGGCGTTTTCGCGGCGCAAGCTCGTACACATCCGTATTGAAAAGATAATTCTGCAGGTTGATCTCTTTAATCAGAAGTTTTGTATGGAATATATTCGACTGATACACGTTGACATCAATCGCATCGTATCGTCTCAGCGTCTCATCGTCGATAAAATCCTGGATCGAGGTGATCGGGTGATCCAGAAAAAGCTTTTTCCCTTCCGAGTCACGCGTAAATCCGCGTACCCGGTAATCGATCGTGATGATGTCGGAATCAAAACTGGAAATCAGGTAGTCGAGCGTCTGCAGCGGTGAAACGGTGCCGCAGGTAGATACATCAATGTCGACGCGGAATGTTGAGATGGCTTTGTTCGGATGGTATTCGGGAAACGTATGCACCGTCACGTGGCTCTTGTCGAGATGGGCGTGGACCGTGTCACCGGGCAGCTTCCAGGGCGAGGTCATGACGCCGCGGTTGTTCGAGACATCAATATCGCCCTCAGGGACCGGCTGTTCGGCGATCAGGACGTTGACAGACGCCCCCTGCGGGTCGTAATCCTGTTTGGAGATATTCAGCACATGCGCACCGACCAGCTCGGTGACGCGCAGCAAAATGGCGGTCAGCCGTTCGGAATTATACTGCTCGTCAATATACGCAATATAGTCCTGCTGTTCCCGGCTCGTCTTCGCGTAACAGATATCGTATATGTTGAAACTCAGTGTTTTCGTCAGATTGTTAAAGCCATACAGCATCAACTTGTCTTCCAACTTACTCCGGCCCTCCGGCTCTCAATTCGCAAAGCGCGTAAAAGTCATATTATCACATGCGATCCGGCCGGAGACGAAAAACAGGACCCACGATACAAATTCCGTTCCGAACTGATTTCAACACACAAATACCGGACGGATGCTTCGCTCACCCGTCCGGAGCCCTGTACACAAATGTTTCAGGCGAAAAAACTACAGGACCGCGCCCGGTACCCACTTCTTCGCCAAGCCGCTGGCAAGGGGCAGACCGGCATCTTTTTCCCGGGAGAGGCGCAGTATCGCCCACACGCAGAGCGCCAGCATGGCTATGTAAAAGACCGTCTGGAACACGCTGCCAACCGTATACATGGCCTGCTGCGCCCTGAATGCACTGGCCGCACCAAACAGTTCGCCCAGACTGCCAAAAATCCAGTTGCGGATCACCAGTACTACAAGCTTATAGGAAGCGTGCAAGATACCGGCCTGCACAACCTGCTGTGACAGCCACGTATCTTTTTCGACAATAAATGCGTAACCGATGACCAGAAACAGCGGGACTGTCCAGTCGAGCAAGACCGCCACAAATGCGGTAATCGCTATCAATGCAAGGCTGATACCCATTTGACCTCTTCTCATGCAAGTCACCTCTTTCATAGGTTAAACGTAGGTCCAGTGTATGTCTTTCCGTTAAGTGCGTCAATTGTCCGGCGCATAAATTCACAGATTTTCCTATGCAACCGCATGAAAAATCAGCAGATATGCAAGCAGCACGTACAACATACTGAACAGCGTTCCAATCAGGTAGTATTCGGCAAAACGCTTATTTTCATCGATTTGACGAAAGCGCGCGATCGACTTCGCTGTGAACACGAGACCGACAGCCGCATACTGGCCGAGCGAGAAAAACAAAGCGGCGAGCAGGCGCTCGAGGCTCCCGATCAGTGCGCCGGCGCCCGGTTCAGGCAAATCATTCGGTGCCGCGTCCGGGCCGGTATTCAGCTGGTAGCGTTCAAAGATGACCTTGAAGCAGATGTTGGCCGGTTTCGTCACCAGTGCAATCAGCAGCATCCACTTCAGCAGCGGACGCGACAGCGGCATGATCAGCCCCGCATGAGGGGCGAACAAGACATCAACGACCAGAACGATGAGGAGCACATGCAGCAGCTGATCGGCAGCGAACAGCAGACTGTCCTTCAAGTTGGCGCGGCAAAACCTTGTCAGCCACTGTTTCAGGATGTCCAGCATGAGGTGAAGAATCAGCAAAGTGAGTACAAGGAAAAAGGCGCCGCCGGCAGGCATGCCGAAAAGCCAGATAAGAACTCCGGCCAGTGCGCTGAGCAGACTAAGGACGCCCGCATGCATCAGCATGCCTCTGCCGGTCGCTTTATGCTCGGCCATCCCTCTCGTCTGTGCCTGAAAATCACCGATGACGTGCACGAACAGCATGAACAGGCAAAGATCACTGATCATGAAAAACCTCCAGGGTGCGGCCGGCCGTCAGGCGTGTGCGAATGTACGTCTTGATTGCGCCCGCGTTCAGGCGCTTGGTCAAACTGCTCGGTTCAATGCCGAGAGCTGCAGCAAAATCAACCTGCCGGAATTCGTCGCTGTAGATGCCGGCACGGAGCATTTCGTGAAACGTCTGGTGCTGCAAATCCGTCCAGCGATGCTTGATCACCTCGGAAGCAGCAAGCAGCGCGTTCAGACAATCGTCCTGCCATGCTCCGAAGCCCTTAACACGGATGTGTTCTTTCGCTTTTGTCTCTTTCAGATGCGTCAGTGCATGTCTGGCGTTCCAATACGCTTCACCGTCCGCACCGACGCTGTACTCTCTGTCGATGCTGGTCAGCATCGTCCCGTAGCCGAGGCCGATTCGAATCGGTGTCCCGATTTTCATCTCGATTTCATCAGCCAGCTGCATCACCCGGTGATCCGGTCGGATAAGCGCTTGAAATTCGTCACCCAGAGTCAGCGTGAACTTCGATACGATGAGCGAATCATATGCCGTATTCAGTGAATGAAGACTATGCTTCAGTTTTTCCTGAAGCGCTGCCCGATCCGGCAGCTGCCGCGAACCGATGAGATCTCCAATGACAGCCAGATACGAATCCATGATTCCACCTCCGCTTGCCGTCTTGACTGCAATATACCAAAATTTCCCTTAAAAGGGAAATTATAAAAAATTGCCTTCAAAAAAGAAATTATGGGCCAGAAACGTCAGAAGCGGACGTACCTGACAATATTGCCACGCTCGCGAATCAGCTCCAGAAGATCGTCACACGCGAGCCAGACCGTCGCCGTATTCTCGTTCGGATGGACGCCGATCCGGCCGTGTTCAAACGAAGCATCGAAATAGACTTTCACTTGCCGTTCGGCGTCGTTGATCACGCCAAACGGTGTGACCGATCCTTTGGCAAGCCCGAGGATTGCTCCCAGGTCCGCCTCCGAGGCCAGCGTCAGTCGCGACGAGCCGAGGTATTCGCGGACTCGTTTCAAATCTATCTTTTGATCCTGACGCACAACAAGCAGGTAGTAGTTCGTCTTGTTTCGATCACGAACGAAGAGATTTTTCGCGATCAGATGCACATCCGGCAAGGGCAGTGCCAGCACTTCATCGACGGTAAAAACAGCGTCGTGCATCTTCGCTTCATAGGAAATCCCCTGTCTGTCCAGGAGATCGTATACAGCCTGAATTTTTCCATTGTCTGCCGCCATCGCACGTCCATTCTAGCAGTTTATCTCCGCTGATATGCCAAGAGAAACGAGCACGGCAAATTAATGAGGTTCCTGAAAATTTCCCGAAACGATCGTTCATGCTCTGCCATTGGTCCTCAGCACATGCGTATCTCACATAACATTTTAAACATCAGGCGAACAGGTTCCCCATCCAGACTGTTCAATTTGTCATCAGCTAAAGCCATAATGTTCACCAATTTTTTTTCATTATCCTGCACCGGTGCGACGATGCAGCTCCACTTGTTATCTGATCAAATGCCAGGCAAAAGACCTGTTTTCATAGCCGCATGCAGATCTACGATAAGGTCTGCTTCGCCGACCAGAAACTTTCCGTAAATGTTTACATAAGCCTGCTGGAAAGTGCTATGCTTTTCGTAATAACGGTGATAAAGCCGCACTATTACAGGAGGAAGCTACAAATGAAAAAAATCCTATCCATCGTTCTTTGCCTTGTGCTGCTGCTGTCGTTGGCTGCAACGGCACTCGCAGCAGAAGCCGAAGAAACGGCGTCCGAAATGCCGGACGCTTACACACACGCGACCGCCGCATCCTCAAAAGAAATTCTGTCTGGTGACG
>DUPJ01000182.1 GCA_012838355.1 Clostridiaceae bacterium | reverse complement strand
GGAAGAAAACCCGGTCGATCCTGCTGTGACCGGCCGCATCAATGATTTCGCCTACAAGACGGCCGTCCGAATCTTTCAGGATTCGACGGACAACATCAACTACTCCCCGCTGTCACTTTATTTTGCGCTCTCCCTTTCGGCAGCCGGTGCCGGCGGCGACACCCTGACCGCCCTGCTGACATGCCTCGGCGCCGACGATGCCGAGCAGCTCTCAGTAGAAAACGGCCGCATTTTCCGACGCACTTACACCGACAACGAAATCGGGAAACTGACCATCGCCAATTCGCTCTGGGCAGCCGAATCGTTCCGGGGGCAGCCGGTGACGTTTCAGCCGGATTTCCTTGAGACAGCAGGGGCCGAGTACTACGCCCATGTCGAGCAGGTCGATTTTGACGGTGATGCCGGCGAAAAAATCGCCGCCTGGATCCGCGAGGCGACAGGCGGTCTCCTGGAACCGTCGATTGAGACCAGTTCCGAGCAGGTCCTCTCCCTGATCAATACGATTCACTTCTACGACGAGTGGACGGACCGCTTCAGCGAAAAACGGACGAAACCGGACATCTTCACGCGTCTCGACGGGAGCGAAGTCGAGGTTGACTTCATGAACAGAGAAGACGGCTCGTCGTCATTTCAGATCGGCGAGCACTTTTCCAGATCCTCGCTCAGTCTGAAAAACGGCGGCGAAATGGTCTTTGTCCTGCCTGATGAAGACGTTTCGATCACGGAGATCCTGCAGGATGAGGCGGCACTTCGGGACGCCTTCCAGGGCGGCGACGATTTTTACGGCGACGTGATCTGGCAGATCCCGCTGTTCGACTTCGATTCGTCTCTCGACCTCGGTGCGGCGATGGCCGATCTCGGGCTCGCCTCACTCTTTTCCGATACGGCTGACTTCTCGCGCCTTGTCGACCAGCCGATATTCGTCACGGACATCCTGCAGGAGACGACCGTCGCGATCGACGAAAAGGGCGTGTCAGCCGCAGCCTTCACGGAGATTGCGTACGCCGGTGCGGCCCCGCCGAGCGGACGGGCCGAGATGCGTCTGGACCGCCCGTTTCTCTACGGCATCCGGAACAATCTGGGACAGCTCCTCTTCATCGGCGCCGTGTTCGATCCGTCGCGCTGACTTATAATAGGCAGATCACGTATTGCGAGAGGTACAGTATGGAGATTGTGCAGGCAACCCGAGCCGATTATGAGGGCATTCTCGCCCTGCATCGCGTGTATCACACCGATTACATCCGAGACGAGGATCGCCCGGACGGTTTCGTCACGACGAACTTCACGCCGGAGCAGCTCCTGGCCCTGATCGCGGACGAAAAAGGCGTCACCATCGCAAAGGATGATGACGGCAGGGTCGTGGCCTACGCCATGGCCGCCTCCTGGAAATTCTGGTCCGACTGGCCGCTCTTTTCCCATATGATCGGCGAGCTCGGCCGGTACCGTCACGACGGCGTGCAGCTGACGACGGAAAACTCCTACCAGTACGGCCCCGTCTGCCTGGACCGAAAGGTCCGCCGCAGCGGGCTGTTCCAGGATGTTTTCTACGCCTCGCTGAAGAGCATGCAGGCGCGCTATCCGTTCATGGTGACGTTCATCAACAAGAAGAACGGCCGGTCAGAGGCCGCGCACACGCAGAAGGTGCCGCTCGTCATCGAAGGCACGTTCCGGTTCAATGACAACGATTATCTGCTGCTCGCCTGCAAAACGTCCCTGGAAAACCCGGCCGGCACTTAATAGCGGGCGATCCTGGCAAAGTAATCGATGAAGGCGCGGCCGGCCAGCGATTCGATCTGGTCCGGCCGATAGCCGCGCTCGGCCAGGCGCGCGAGCAGCGCGGGGTAACCCGCGGGCGATTCGAGTCCCTCGACTTTCTTTCTGATGCCGTCGAAATCGCTGCCGAAGCCGACCTTGCCCTCGCCCCCCTCTGCCATCATGTGATCGATGTGGTCGATGACGCGGTCGATCGTGACCTCGCCTTCGCCCAGAAAGGCGGGGCAGAAGACGACGCCGGCGAAGCCGCCGGCCGCAAACAGAGCCTTGAGATGACCGTCATGGAGATTTCTCGTGTGCGGCGTGAGCGCGCGGCAGGCACTGTGGGAGGCCAGCGGCGGGACGTCCGTACTCCGCAGAATATCGTCGACGCCGGCATCGTTCAGATGCGAGATATCGATTGCGATATGAAGCGCCTGCATCCGTCTGACCATCTTCAGTCCAAACGGCTTCAGTCCGTCAGCAGCGCCGTTCGGCGAAGCAAAGGCATTCTCGTGATTCCAGGTAAGCGAGGCCATGCGCACGCCGAGCGCATGGTATTCGTCTGCCATGTGAAGGCCCGGCGTCAGAACTTCGGCTCCTTCGAGCGACAGGAGAAACTGCACGTCCCCGGCGCGCGCCTCAGCCGGATCGGTCAGCTGCTGCCAGCCCTCTTCTCGCTTAAGCCGGCGAAAGACATGAAGCATCCGCTCGGTCAGTGTGGTCGCCGCCTGGACGGACGGCTCGCGCCCGCAGAAAAGGGCCAGCGTCTGGAGCGAGACCCCATTCTTCAGGAGCCGCTCCAGCGTGATATCGGGCGGAGTGTCGGGCTCGGCCGTCCGCTTCAGCAGGGCGTCCGAATGTGCGTCGCAAATCATCATGGGGAAAGCATACGGCAAAATGCGTCGCCGCTGCAGACAGGACGGCCGTTTTTCGTGATAAGATCGGGCGAAGCCGGAGGAATATTGCGTGAAACAGCAATCGAAACAGTGGATCAGCGTGTGTCTTTTGCTCCTGGCGGCCGTCATCTGGGGTACCGCGTTTGTGGCGCAGCAGGTGGGCATGGAGCACGTGGGGCCGTTCACCTTCACTTTTGTCAGGAATGTCCTGGCCGTGATTGCCCTGGCCCCGCTCATGCTGCTTGGGGTCGGCCGGTTGAAAAAAGACGCGGACGTCAGCGACGAACAGTTTGCAGCCGAACAGAAAACATCGAACCGGCTGCTATGGAAATCCGGGATCACGATCGGGCTGCTCCTCACCGTCGCCATGAATACACAGCAGATCGGGCTGCTCTACACGACGCCCGGCAAAGCCGGCTTCATCACCGCGTTCTATATTGTTCTCGTTCCGATCTTCCTCTTTT
>DUPJ01000181.1 GCA_012838355.1 Clostridiaceae bacterium | reverse complement strand
TGAAGTCAACATCGAGGCGATCCTGGGCGATGTGGAAGTGCGGATCGATGAGGAAACGCGCTTTGGACTGCGTCCCGTCATTAATGCCACCGGCGTCATCCTGCACACCAATCTCGGCCGGGCCCCTCTGTCGCCCAGAATAGCCGAACATGTCGCCGGCATCATCTCGCACTACAATTCACTCGAATTCAATCTCGCAGAAGGCACCCGCGGCAGCCGGGCCGTGTATGTTGCCGCGCAGCTGAAAAGATTGACCGGTGCCGAGGCCGCCGTTATCACCAATAACAACGCGGCAGCCGTGATGCTCGTTCTGAGCGCACTGTGTGCTGACAGACAGGTTGTCGTGTCGCGCGGCGAACTGGTCGAAATCGGCGGTGCCTTCCGCATTCCCGAAGTGATGGAAATGTCCGGTGCCGCCCTCTGCGAGGTCGGTACCACGAATAAAACACGGTTCTCTGACTACGAAAGAGCTGTCTGTGAAGACACGGCTGCTCTGCTCAAGGTGCACACCAGCAATTATCGCGTCGTCGGTTTTACGGAAGAAGCAGGCATCGGAGAGCTGAAACCGCTCGCCGACCGCTTTGGCATTCCGCTGATCTACGATCTGGGCAGCGGTTCACTGATCGACCTCAGTCCCTACGGTATCAAGGGGGAACCGACGGTCTGCGAGGCACTGGCTGCCGGAGCCGATATTGTCTGCTTTTCCGGCGACAAACTGCTGGGCGGCCCCCAGTGCGGTATCATTGTCGGCAGCAAACGGTATCTCGACAAGATGGCGCAGCACCCCCTCATGCGTGCGCTGCGCGTGGACAAAATGGCATTGGCCGCGCTGGAGGCAACGCTGCAGCTGTATCTGGACGACGAAACGGCCAGGCGAAACGTGCCGATTCTGGCCATGCTCTGTGCCACGCAGGCGGAGCTCCAAAGCAGAAGCGAACGTGTCGCCGGCCAGCTGAACGATGCCGGCATACCGGCCGAAGTGATCACTGCGGACAGCGTACTCGGTGGCGGGTCCGCCCCGACCGAACACTTCCCTTCACCGGTAGTTGCGATCGCCCAAAGTGAACGTGTCCGCCCGGAATCTGCGGCACATCGATTGATGCAGCAGGATCTTCCCGTGATCGCGAGAATTGAAAACGACAAACTCCTTTTCGATCTGAGAACGGTCGGACCCGAGGAAGAACCCAAACTGCTTGATACGATTATGGAGGTGCTGAACATTCACGATGCATAACAATATCATCATCGGTACTGCCGGCCATGTGGACCACGGCAAAACGCACCTGATCCGCGCCCTCACGGGCATCGATACAGACCGGCTGGTTGAAGAAAAGAAACGCGGCATTACGATTGAACTGGGCTTTGCCTGGCTCGATCTCGGTGACGGGACGCGGGCCGGCATCGTCGATGTTCCGGGACACGAACGCTTTATCAAGAACATGCTGGCCGGTGCGGGAGGGGTCGATCTGGCGCTCCTGATCGTCGCTGCCGATGAAGGCGTCATGCCGCAGACGGTTGAACACCTCGGCATCTTGTCGCTTCTCAACATTTCCGCGGGGGTCGTTGTACTGACGAAATGTGATCTGGTAGACGATGACTGGCTCGATCTGGTTGAAGCGGATGCAGAGGACCTGATCGCCCCGACATTTCTGAAAGACGCAAAAATCGTACGCACCTCGGCCACAAAGGGCATGGGGCTGGAGGAGCTGCGCAGCGAGATCAGGCGGCTGGCCGACAAAACAGCGGCGAAGAAAACAGCGGTACCGTTCCGCCTGCCGATCGATCGCGTGTTCTCAATTGAAGGCTTCGGCACGATTGTCACCGGCAGCCTGATTGAAGGCAAGCTCGCAACGGGGGCAGATGTTCAGCTCTACCCGTCAGGGCGCGACGTGCGCGTCCGCCACCTGGAGGTGCACGGCGAGGATGCCGCTGAGGCGTTTGCCGGGCAGCGCGTGGCGGTGAATATCGCCGGTATCTCAAAAGATGAGATCGAACGCGGCGATGTGCTGGCGCCTCCCGATTCCCTGATCACAACCGACCTGATTGACGTGCGGCTGCAGGTTCTGCCTCAGGCCACGTTTTCCATTCAAAACGGAAGCCGCATGCACTTATACCATGCCTCTCGCGAACTGCTCGCCAAAATCTGGCTGGTCGGCCGTGATGAACTGGTGGGGGGCGAATCGGGTTATGCCCAGCTTGCGCTGGAAGAGGAGACTTCGCTCAAGGCGGGAGACCGCTTTATTGTGCGTTTCTATTCGCCGCTGCAAACGATCGGCGGCGGTTTTGTGCTTGATCCGAAACCGCTGAAGCACAAGCGAAACGACGACACCCTTCCCCAGATCTTGCAGAAACTGGAGGCCGATGATCCCGAAGGGCGCCTGTACACGATTATTGACACGCAGAGCCATCTTCTGGCCGATGAACAGCGGGTAAAGCTGCGCGCAGGCTTTGATGATAAAACGTACCAGAAAACGCTGCAGCGGCTGCTCGCAGCGAAGCGCGTTCTGTCTCTCGGCAGCAGCCGCCTGATCAGCGAACGATACCTGAAACAGATGGCGGATAAGACGCGCGGTATCCTGAACAGCTTTCATGCCGCCAATCCATTGACCGCAGGCATGCGTCGCGAATCCCTTCGAACCACCCTTCTGCCGCGCGCCGACATTTCACTGACCGACCGGCTACTCGACGCCCTGATCAGGGACGGCGTCCTGAAAGAGCAGGACGGCCTGATGGCTGCGGCCGAATTTGAAGTGGCCATCGGCCAGTCGGACCAGTCACTCATCACAGACATCGTGGACCGCTATCGGGAGGCGGGATTCTCACCGCCGGCGACAAGCGAACTCCTCGAATCATGGAAGAAACGCGGCCGCATCACGGAAATTCTCGCCAATCTGCAGCGGGACGGCACGCTCGTCCGCCTCGATCGCGAGATTCTCATCCACAAAGACTATCTGGCCAGGGCTGAAGCTATTGTCAAAGACGCACTGTCCACGACGGGCCAAATTCAGCTGGCCCAGTTCCGGGATGAAATCGGCACCTCGAGAAAATTCGCCGTCGCCATTCTCGAATACTTCGACAGAACGCGACTCACCCGCCTTGTCGACGGCGTGCGCGTCGCCTTCTCACGCTGATCACTGCTGTATCCGCATATTGACACGATCGGAGAAGCACCTTATTATTACATAGATAATTATCAATATGAGGTGGCGGATGAACCCGATCGACATTGCTCTTATCTGTAAAAGCTTAGGCGACGCGAACCGGCTGCAAATCATGCAGATACTGGCGGATGGTGAAAAATGCGCATGCGAGCTTCTCGAAGCGTTTGATATCACGCAGCCGACGCTCTCGTATCACATGAAAAATCTGACGGAAAGCGGACTCGTTGAGGTTCGGAAGGACGGCAAGTGGAGTCATTACAGCATCAGCTGTGAAACGCTTCAGGCCTTTAAAACGTTTGTCAGCGGCCTTTATTGCACGAAGCACAGCGGTGATTGCGCATGCAGGTAGTCTGGGACTTTGTGCAGACCCAGCTGCTCGGCATGAAGTGGCTGAACGACCTGGCCGGAGAATTTCTGAAACTGTTTGGTCTTGATCTGGGAAACCGCTGGGCAAAAAGCCTGCACTTTTTCATCTATGACGTGATCAAGATCAGCATTTTGCTGTGCGTGCTCATTTTTCTGATCAGCTATATTCAGAGTTACTTTCCGCCGGAACGCACGAAGCGGATTCTCGGCCGCTTTCGCGGACTCGGCGCCAACACCGTTGCCGCGCTGCTTGGCACCGTGACACCGTTTTGCTCGTGTTCGTCGATCCCCTTGTTCATGGGCTTCACGTCGGCCGGTCTGCCGCTCGGCGTGACATTTTCCTTTTTGATCTCGTCGCCCATGGTGGA
>DUPJ01000180.1 GCA_012838355.1 Clostridiaceae bacterium | reverse complement strand
GGTGTCGCCGTCGTCGTCGGTGTCGCCGTCGTCGTCGGTGTCGCCGTCGTTGTTGGTGTCGCCGTCGTTGTTGGTGTCGCCGTCGTCGTCGGTGTTTCCGTCGTCGTCGGTGTTGTTGTTGGCGTCGGTGTCGGTGTCGGCGTCGGTGTCGGGACCGGTTTCGGTGCTGCACCGCCCGGGTTCAGGGCATAGTCGGTCGGATCGCCCAGATTGAAGCGGGCCGGTGCATATGCTTTCGATACACCGTATCCGGCTGAACTTGGCAGGAATTCAATCTTGCTGAAGAGATGCGCATTCATGAAGATGAAACGCGCGTCATCGACCGTGAGTCGGATACAGCCGTGCGAAGAGCGGCTGCCAAGCTTGTCGTATTCCCAGTAATGGAATGTGTTGTAGTCGTGTGCTTGTGTTCCCGGTTTCTCATTGTAGCCGAGAGAGTGGAAGAAATAGTCGCCCCGGATCCAGGTTGCGTACTGGTGCCAGGAAACACTGTAAAGAGAGAACCGCTGCCAGCGGGCTGACGGATATATGCGGCTCTGGCTTCTCACGGTATAAGGCAGGTAGGCGTCATTCACGAGGCCGGTCGATGCCGGCATGGAGCGGATTGGCTGCAATGTGCCGCTCGCATCCGCCCGGTAAGCGACGACCGTCTGAATGTCGTAAAATACGCGCAGAACATAAGTGCCCGCGCTCAGGTTTGCATTTGGCGTCTTGGTCGTCGCAGCCGCTTTGGTCGTTGTCGCTGCGGTGGTGGTAGCTGCGGTTGTGACGGCTGTTGTCGCAGCCGCATCTGTGGCTTTCACAGATTCGGCTGCCGTCTTTATCGGCATTGTGAATTTGGGGTCGCGCTTGTAGAGGCGGCCGATCAGGGTTTTCTTATCGCCGGTAACCGTCCGCTCGGTGCTTTGTGGTTGAGTCTCACGCTCCGTTTCTTCTGGCTCAGCGTCGGTCGTCGCTTCCTCTTCAGTAGTCGCAGCTTCGGATTCGGTCGTTTCGATTTCCGTTTCTTCGACAGTCTCCGTACTGGCTGGCTCCGAAGGTGCTTCAGTCAGGGGAACGAACACGTCGCCTTCCACGGGAGAAAAGACACAACCGGACAAAAACAATGTGACTGTGAGCAACAGTAATAGAATCGTGACTATAGGTTTCTTTTGCACAGTCGGCCTCCCGCAATCAATTCAGATGAAGAACTATTGAAGTTACTCTACCGAGATCAGCCGGAAATTACAAGAGCCCATGTATCAGAATATACTATGTTCAGGTTGCACCTGCCATATCAGACCGGTAGAATTGGCCGCAGAGGATACACTATGGGTTTGTTTTTCAGCAAAAAGAGAAGTGACGGCACACTGGTTCGAGACGGCGATCCAATGCAGCATATTATGCCGTACATCATGCCTGGCCGTAATGAATCGGCGATTTATTACAAGAAGTCAATCGATGTGGAGCAAGTGCAGGCATACATACGCGAACAGCGCCGTCAGGGCCGTCGCATCACCTTGTTTAATGTCGTCGTCACGGCAATTTTGCACACGCTGTACCAGCGTCCGCATCTGAACCGCTTCGTGGCCGGACGGCGCCTATATCAGCACAATGGATACGACGTTTCGTACATTGTGAAGAAAAGCATGACGGACGAGGGAAATGAATCCATCGCCAGCGTCGAACTCGACAAGGATGACAATATTTTTACGGTCACCGACCGCATGAAAAAACACATCGATCAGATCAAGATCGAAGATGTTAAAAAAGGCGACGATTATCTGATTTCGACATTCTCCAAGCTGCCGCGCTGGCTCGTTCGCTTTACTGTAACGATTGTACGCTGGCTCGATTTCCATGGCATCATGCCGAAAAAACTGCAGGACGCGATCCCCCTCTATTCTTCTGTATTTTTTTCGCATCTCGGCAGCCTCGGCTCCGACGCACCGTTTCATCATCTGTATGAATTCGGAACGACCTCGATCTTCATCACGATCGGGCGGATATACGACGCACCGCACAAAAACCGCTATGGGGAAATCGAATGGAAGAAAAGCGTCGATCTCATGTGCACGATCGACGAGCGCATCTGTGACGGCTATTACCTGATCAAGAGCATGAAGATTCTAGAAAAATACCTGAACGATCCGCGGCTGCTGGAACAGTCGCCGGCAGATCACGAGTCCAAAGCAGAACCGGCTGCCGCGCCGGTTGGACGCGTGCTGGACGCGTAGCGGACGATCTTGACGGCAAACCGTTTGCCGCGCGTTTTACCTTGCAATGAGAGGTGCTAACCCGCTTTTTTGTCGTCCATTTTTATCGTCTGGCAATACTCTCGCGAAGCACATCCGGAACAGCTTCCGCAGGCAGGCCGACCGCTCTTCTTTTGCCGGATCAGGCGCATGACGATGAACACGATGAGCAAAAGTACAGCAAGACCGATAATCAAAGTGGCCAGATTGGCCGCAATCCATTCAAACATGACGAGATCCTTTCAAAAGCATCAGACCAGTTCCTTCGCCAAGGTCATGTCGCTTTTTTTTGCCGGGCGAACGAGCATCCAAATAATAAAGGCGAACACAACAAACGCCGCGGCAATACCGGCCGGGTTGCCGTTCCCGCCGAACCAGCTGCCGAACTGGTACACCATCAGGGCGAAAGCATAGGCCAGCGCCGTCTGATACGACAGAGCAAACGCCGTCCATCCGGCCGAGTTCATCTCGCGGCGGATGGCTCCGACAGCGGCAAAGCACGGGGCACAAAGCAGATTGAACACAAGAAACGAGTAGGCGGCCAGCGGTGTAAACACCTGACGCATGCCGACCCAGATCTGCCACCCGTTTTCAGCGACATCGCTTCTGCCGAACAGCACACCGAAAGTGCTGACCACATTTTCCTTGGCGATCAGGCCGGTGACCATGGCAACGGCTCCCTGCCAGTGTCCCCATCCGAGCGGATTGAAAATCCAGGCGATGGCGCCGCCAATGGCTGCCAGAAGGCTCTTGTCCATGTCGACCATGCCGAAGCGACCATCGGCGATGCCGAAAGACGAGAGGAACCAGACCACAAGCGAGGCAAGCAGAATGACTGTCCCGGCTTTCCTGACGAATGAGGATCCGCGCTCCCAGACCGATCGCAGTATATGCTTCGCAGCCGGCAGCCGATACACAGGCAGCTCCATCACGAACGGTGCCGGATCACCGGCAAACCCGGTCGTCTTTTTCAGCATGATGCCCGACACGATGACAGCGGCCACGCCGATGAAGTATGCGCTCGGGGCGACCCAGGCCTGTCCGCCGAACAGGGCGCCGGCGATCAGGGCAATCACGGGAAGCTTCGCACCGCACGGGATAAATGACGTCGTGATGATGGTCATCCGCCGGTCTCGTTCCTGCTCGATCGTGCGTGCCGCCATGATGCCCGGCACACTGCAGCCGGTGCCGATCAGCATCGGGATGAAACTTTTGCCCGACAGTCCGAACTTGCGAAAAATGCGGTCCATGACAAACGCAATCCGCGCCATATAACCGCACGCTTCGAGCAGCGCAAGAAAGAAAAAGAGAACGACCATCTGCGGCAAAAACCCAAGGACAGCACCGACACCGGCCACGATGCCGTCAACGATCAGTCCCTGCAGCCAGGAAGCCGTGCCGATCCGCTCCAGCCATCCTTCCAGGGCAACCGGTATGCCGGGTACCCAGGTTCCGAAAGCAGCCGGTGCAGGCTCGTCAAGCGACACGGCATCACGATACATCGCGTAGTCAACCGGGAAGGTGTCCGCCACCATGCCCAGATCGTCATACAGGACAGCTTCGGCTTCGATTAACCGTGCATCCTCCGGCGAGATCCCCTGCGCGGCAGCCGCCGCTTCAAAGGCATCGATTACAGCAGCAGGGCCGGCATATTGCTGAACCGCAGCGGCGTATTCACTGCTGCCGCGGCCAAACAGATGGAAACCGTCACCGAAGAGACCGTCATTGGCCCAGTTCGTCGCGTACGCACCGATCGTGCTGACCGAAATGTAATAGATGATAAACATGACAACGGCAAAAATCGGAAGTGCAAGCCAGCGGTTCGTCACGACGCGATCGATTTTATCGGATGTCGTCATCCGATTTGACTTCGGCCGTCTGTAGCCGCCGTCCAGCAGTCGTGCAATGTGGAGATACCGTTCATTGGCTATGATGGCTTCGGCATCGTCGTCGAGCGCCGTTTCAACTGCGGCAATATCGCCCTCGATGTGGCGGAAACGCTCTTCGCTGATACTGAGCGCCCTGACGGCCGCGCGATCGCGTTCAAACAGCTTGATCGCATACCAGCGCTGTTTTTCTTCCGGCAGATCGTGCAGTACGGCCTCTTCAATATGAGCCAGCGCATGCTCGACCTGCCCGTCCATGACATGACGGGGCATGGCATGCTTGCCGGCGGCTGCCACCGCGGCATCCGCCACATCTGCCATGCCGGTGCCCTTCAGCGCCGATATCTGTACGACTTTGTGCCCCAGCCGAGATTCCAGCAGATCGACATCAATCCGGTGCTGCGAGCGCTCGACCACATCGAGCATGTTAAGGGCAACGACCATGGGAATGCCGAGGTCCGCTAGCTGGGTTGTGAGGTAGAGGCTTCGCTCCGGCGACGTCGCGTCGACGATATTGAGCAGCACGTCCGGACTCTCATCGATCAGATAATTGCGCGCGATGACTTCTTCCTTTGAGTAAGGCGACAGAGAATAAATGCCCGGCAGGTCAATGACCGTTGCATTCTCGTGGTTTTTCAGAATGCCTTCCTTTTTTTCAACCGTCACGCCGGGCCAGTTTCCCACAAACTGATTGCTGCCCGTCAGTTCATTGAACAACGTCGTTTTTCCGCTGTTCGGGTTCCCGACCAGTGCAATGCGAAGCGGTTTCATCACGATGTCACCGGTTCCGGTCTGGCCGCTTCAACTTCGATGGTATGCGCATCAAACTTGCGAAGCGTCAATTCATAGCCTCTCAGCGATATTTCAAGCGGATCACCAAGCGGCGCTACCTTGCGCACATGGATCTCCACACCTTTGGTAATACCCATGTCCATCAGGCGGCGCTTGACCGCACCTTGTCCGTTGATCTTCTTCACCCGCACCGTGTCACCGATGCGAACATCCTTCAGTGTCATTCGACAGATCTCCTTGGCCTCATTATCGAGTTAGATATCTCTAACTGATTCGAGTGTAAATAGTTTTGCGTGTCTTGTAAAGCCCTTCCAAAAAGCGGCAGGCGCGGTCGTTACGCACATTGAAAAAGCGCATCAAACGGGTTAAGCTTACCTACCTGAAAGGAATGCCGATGGACATAGGAAAAGCATCCGAAGACTATCTCGAAGCCATGATCATCATGGAGGAACGCCACGGCTTCATCCGCTCGGTGGATATCGCCGAATTTCTCGGCGTCACAAAACCAAGCGTCAGTTACGCCACCAAGCGGCTGCGCGAAGGCGGTTTCATCTCCATGGACAAAGCCGGGCACATCACGCTCGAACCGCCCGGGCGTGAAATCGCCGAACGGATTTTCCGGCGGCACAAAGTACTGACCGATATGCTGATCGGCTTCGGCATCGACGCGGAAACAGCCAGGGCCGACGCCTGCAAAATCGAGCATGACATCAGCGACAAAACGTTTGCCGCCATCTTGAAGCATGTTGAGGGTCAGCGCAGCTGACGGATCAGAACAGTACGACCTCGTATCCGTCCTCGAGATAACGCCGCATGCCGGCATGACCATTCATATCGTCCAGAATGGTGAGGCCGAGCTGCTCGTTTGCCTCCAGTGAACCGAGCTGGGCCGAACACGCCTTGCAGACGCCGGCAATCAGCCCTTCGCGCTTGCAGCGGTCGTACAGCGCATTTTTGCCGTCGATCTGCGGCGGCAATTTGACCGACTGCCCCTCGAAAATAATACTGACCGCATGTCCTTTTGCAAAAAGGTCAAGCGCATTCAGAAAAACATGCTGAACGCACATCATTTCACCTTGCATAACATAAAAAAGTACGGCCTTCTTCTCATTATCCATTATTTTGTCCTCCTGACTCTCTAAATATAGCAATACGGTCAAGCTTTCGGGCTCGCTCTTCGCAAGCGGCGGCACCGCTTCGTCCGTCATATGCGGACAGCATGTTCGTCAGATAAGTGCGGATGACAGCTGACATGCGGCCCGCCCACTCCGCGTCATTCGGATCCTCCGGTTCAGGCAGCACGTCATCGCAGATGCCAAAGGCCGTGAGATCCTCAGCCGTAATCTTGAGGCAATCGGCCGCTTCCGCTTCACGCGCGGGATCCTTCCACAAAAGTGAAGCAAAGCCGCGCGGCGAGATGACCGAATAAAGGGCATTTTCCAGCATGGCGATGCGGTTGCCGACGCCGATGGCAAGCGCACCGCCGCTGCCGCCTTCCCCGGTGACAATGACGAACACGGGCGTTTCAAGCGTCGCCAGATCCGAAAGACAGGCGGCAATCGCCTCCCCTTGTCCGCGTTCCTCGGCCCCGACACCGCAGTACGCGCCGGGCGTATCAACAAATGTCACAAGCGGACGGCCGAGCCGGTCGGCCAGCTTCATGATGCGGTTCGCCTTGCGGTACCCCTCCGGATGCGGCATGCCAAAATGCACGCGCGTATTTTCGGTGATATTTCTGCCCTTGCGATGCCCCAGTACAAACACGCCGCAGCCGTCCAGCAGGGCAGCGCCGGCATACATGGCGGGATCGTCGGCATAACGGCGGTCGCCGTGTATTTCCATGGCATCGTCAAAGACCAGCCCAAGATAGTCGTCAATAACCGGCCGGTTTTTCTCATGAATCCGTTCAAGGCGTTCCGAAGCCTTCAGGCTGTTTTGCGAAAGCGGCGGCATCGCAGTGCCGGCACCGCCTGAGTGCAAAGCCTTCGGCGAAGCCAGAAAGGCGAGCCACCCGGCCAGCGTGCGCTTCATGTTCGCCCGCGAGACAATCTGGTCCAGGAATCCGTGTTTCTTCAGGAATTCAGCTTTCTGGAAACCGTCCGGCAGCTGTTCGGCAATCGTCCCCTCGATCACGCGCCGCCCGGCAAAGCCGATCAGGGTGTCGGGCTCGGCCAGAATAATGTCGCCGAGGCTTGCAAAGCTGGCTGTCACACCGCCCGTTGTCGGATCGGTCATGACGGACAGGTAGAAACCGCCCGCTGCCTTGAAACTTGCCACGGCCGCGGCCGTTCTGGCCATCTGCATCAGAGACAGCATACCCTCCTGCATGCGGGCACCGCCCGAGACGGCAAATGTAATCACGGGGAGATGCTCCCTGCCGGCATTTTCAAACAGGCGGCAGAGTTTTTCGCCGACCACAGATCCCATCGACCCCATCAGGTAGCGGGCATCCATAACACCGATAAATGCAGGGTAACCGCCGATCGTTCCCTTGCCTGTGATGATGGCGTCTGAAAGGCCTGTCGATTCGCGGATATCCTGCTGTTTTTCATCGTATCCCGCAAATTCCAGAGGGTTTTTCGAACGAAGATCGGCATCCGTTTCGACGAACGATCCTTCGTCGACGACGAGCTCGATCCGCTCGGCCGAGGTCAGCCGGTAATGCTTCTGGCAAAGCGGGCAGACCTGATTGGCCTTTTCAAAGGACGCCTTGAAGATAATGCCCTGACAGGCGGGGCATTTCAGCCACAGATCGTCCGATACGATCTGCTGATACGAATAGATCGGCTTGTCTTCAGAATGAATGGTCCGCTTCTGCCAGAAAACCTCCGTCAATCGCCTCTTCTTAAATGTCCTGAACAGATCTTCAGACATCGGCCTTCTCCTCCTCGATGAGCGGCAGAAGCAGCCGTTCGCCGTTCCTGGCCATCCAGCCGATATCGATGTTCCCGTCCGCAAAATCCGGCTCCCTGAGCACGGCCAGCATGAAATCAATGTTCGTCTTCACGCCGGATACATGACACTCCATCAGGGCGCGGCGCATCTTCCTGATCGCGTCGGGACGATCCTTGCCGTGAACGATCAGCTTCGCAATCAGGGAATCGTATTCGGACGGAATGCGGTAACCGCTGAAAATGGCACTGTCGACACGGACGCCGGGCCCTCCGGGAAAATGAACGAAGGAAATCAGACCGGGACCGGGACGAAACTGCTTCAGCGGATCTTCCGCATTGATCCGGCATTCAATTGCATGACCGCGGATCTCGATGTCGTTCTGCGTCAGCCCCAGCGGCTGATTGGCCGCACAGGCAATCTGAATGCGGATCAGATCGGTACCGGTCGTCTCTTCGCTGACCGGATGCTCAACCTGGATGCGCGTATTCATTTCCATGAAGAAGTGCCGCCGCTCGCGATCGACCAGAAATTCGACGGTACCGACACCTTCATAGCCGACCAGATTGGCCAGCCGCACGGCATCGGCACCGATCCGTTCGCGCAGAGCGGCATCGGCAAACGGAGACGGCGCTTCTTCCAGAAGCTTCTGATTTCTGCGCTGGAGCGAGCAGTCCCGCTCGCCGAAATGCACAATCTTGCCGTGACGGTCGGCCGCCAGCTGAATTTCAATATGGCGCGGATCGAGCAGCAGTTTTTCCAGATAGATGCGTTCATCACCGAACGCGGCCTTGGCTTCAGCCCGCGCCGCCTGAAAGGCTGCCGTCAGGCTGTCTTTGTCGGCAGCTGCGCGCATGCCGCGGCCGCCGCCGCCTGCCGCCGCTTTGACCATGACGGGAAAGCCCAGCCGTTCGGCCTGCTGCTGGGCTTCGCCGGGGGAGCCGACAATACCCTCAGAACCCGGGATGACAGGAACACCGGCCAGTTTAGCCTGCTGTCTGGCGGCCGCCTTGTCGCCCATCAGGCGGATCACATCGGGCGACGGCCCGATAAAGGTAAACCCGCAGGCATTCGTCATTTCCGCAAATTCGGCACTTTCCGCAAGAAAGCCGAATCCGGGGTGGACAGCATCGCATTGCGAGATTGATGCCGCCGTCAGAATGGCCTGTGCGTTGAGATAGCTCTCCTTCGGCGGCCCGCCGCCAATGCAGATGGCAGTATCGGCCATCTGCGCATGCAAAGCCTTTTCATCAGCCGTCGAATACACGGCAACCGTTTCAATACCCATTTCGTAGCAGGCTCGGATAATCCGGACCGCAATTTCACCTCGATTGGCGATCAGTATGCGCTGAAACATCGATTAAAATGCCGTTTCGCTCACCACGAACGAAATTTTCGTCTGACAGCAGAGCGCTCCGTCAACGTACGCTTCACCGGCCGCAAAACCGACGCGTCCGCGCAGCGCCGTCAGATAAACCTTTAAGACGAGCGTCTCGCCGGGAAGCACTTTTCTTTTAAAACGCACCTTTTCCATGCCGCCGAAATACACAATATGCCCCTTGAATTCCGGTCTCGACAAGGCTAAAACCGCACCGGTCTGCGCCAGTGCCTCCAGCTGGAGGACACCGGGCATCACCTTTTCCTGGGGAAAATGACCGCGGAAGAAATCCTTGTCCTCGGTCACATGATAAAGCCCGACGATCCGGTTTTCGTCCAGCTCCAGCACTTCATTCACAAACACGAACGGATCGCGGTGCGGAATGATCTCCAGAATTTGCTCTTGGTTCAACACCATTACTTTTCTCCTTCAAGCGGCTTAATGCGCATCATCATCTGACCGTATTCGACCTTCTGGCCGTCCTCGGCATAAATCTCGGTGACAATCCCGCTGTGCGGTGCCACAATTTCATTCAGAAGCTTCATAGCCTCAATAATACAGATCGTCTGCCCTTTCTCAACACGGCTGCCGAGCGACACGAACGGCGGCTCATTCGGAGCGGCCTGTGCGTAGTAAGTACCGACGACCGGAGACTCGATGATCTCGGACCAGTCGACACTGGCCATCGGGTCGTCGCTCTCGGCATCCGCCCGCTGAGCTGCCGGTGCAGCTGCACCCGTCACGGACGACTTGAGTACGACTTTGCCCCGGTCGGATGTCCAGCGCACTTCGGACACGCCGTGGCGCGACATGGCTTTCATCAGTTCCAGAATATCGTCCAGCATAACTACGTCTCCTTTCCGAAGCAGAGTGTGGCGTTGTGTCCGCCGAAACCAAGTGAATTTGACAAGGCAATGTTCACCTCGGCCTTGACGGCCGTCAGCGGGACATAGTTCAAATCGCAGTCCGGATCCGCTTCACGGAGTCCGGCTGTCGGCGGCACCACACCCTGCCGCATCGCATAGATGCAGGCCAGCGACTCAATCGCACCGGCTGCACCCAGCAGATGCCCGGACACACCTTTGGTGGAAGAAATCAGCACGCGGTGCGCATCCGCTTCGCCAAGCGCCGTCTTGATCGCCAGCGTTTCAAACTTGTCGTTCAGCGGCGTGCCGGTGCCGTGCGCATTGATGTAATCAACGTCAGCCGCCGTCACACCGGCCTCGGCCATGGCGAGCGCCATGGCCCTGGCTGCGCCCAGTCCCTCCGGATCCGGACTCGTCATATGGTACGCATCACAGGTGGCGCCGTAGCCGAGAATTTCAGCGAGGATAACGGCACCGCGTGCCTTGGCGGACTCATACGCTTCAAGACACAGCATGACGGCCCCTTCTCCGATGACAAACCCGCTGCGGCGGGCATCGAACGGCAGTGAAGCCGTGTCGGGATCCTCCGCCCGCGACAGGGCGCGCATGTTGTGAAACCCGGCCAGTGCCACCGGCGTGATCGGCGCTTCGGTACCGCCCGTGAGACAGGCATCAATGTGGCCGCAGGCAATTTGCCGGAACGCTTCGCCGATCGCATGCGTCGCCGATGCACAGGCCGTCGTCACGACGTAATTCGTCCCCCGAAACCCATAGCGGATGGCCAGTTCGCCCGCCGCCATATTGGAAATCATCATGGGGATGAAGCGGGGGGATACCGCCCGCACCCCGCGCTCCAGCAGCCGGCCAGTTTCATTTGTCAAAGTGATGATGCCGCCCACGCCCGAACCGACGATGCAGCCGATCCGGTCTTTGTCGTACGGCAGTGCGCCCGCTTCGCGGATCGCTTCGTCGCCTGCGATGATCGCAAATTGCGTGAAACGGTCTGACTGATTCGTCTCTTTACGTGTAAAGTAATCCTCGCCGTTGTATTGTTTAACTTCTGCACCGATTTTTACGGGCAGATTTGCCGTGTCAATCGATTCAAGCGCCGCGATGCCTGATTCGGCAGCAACCATGGCGCGAAACGTTTCCTGTGACGTTTTTCCGAGCGGCGTAATGGCACCGATGCCGGTCACCGCCACGCGTCTGCCCTTCAAACCGCTGTAATTCACCAAATGTGTCATCGTCTTCTCCATTAGAGGGATATCCCGCCCGACACTTCGATCACCTGTGCCGTTACGTAGGACGCGGCATCCGACGCGAGAAAACAGATCACTTCGGCGACTTCTTCGGGCCGGCCAAGCCGTCCGAGAGCAATGCGGCCTTTCACGTGCCTGATCTGCTCTTCGTTCAGGGCAGCCGACATATCCGTTTGAATCAGTCCCGGTGCGACGGCGTTGACCGTGATATTGCGCGAGCCGACTTCCTTGGCGAGGCTCTTCGTAAACCCGATCAGGCCGGCCTTTGCAGCTGCATAATTGACCTGCCCGGCGTTACCGTAGAGACCTGCCACGGATGACAGATTGATGATGCGTCCTTGTTTTTTCTTCAGCATGCCGGGCAAAACGAGCCTCGCCAGCCGGAAAGCGGCCACCAGATTCGTCTCCAGCACCTGCACAAACTGATCGTCCGACATGCGCAGCATCAGGCCATCCTCGGTCACGCCGGCATTGTTGACCAGTGTGTCGATGACGCCCAGTTCGCGCGTCGTTTCGGCTACAATCCGCGCGGCATCCTGCGGCGACGAGACGTCGCCTTGCACCAGCACTGCCTTTTGTCCGCGGCTCCGGATCTTTTTTTCGACCGCGCGTGCTGCCGCTTCCGAATGCCTGAAATTGACGGCTACATCAAATCCCTGCGCGGCCAGACGGACGGCCGTTTCAGCACCGATCCCGCGCGAAGCCCCTGTCACCAATGCAATCATGTGTTGTCCTCTTTCTTTCTGAACGAGACGGGATGGCGCCAGTTTATCCGGCTATTGAACCGTTCGTCCGCTTCCCGAAACATCTCTTCGATGATGGCTTTGACCGGCTGACGTTTCGTCACGAGGCCGGCTGACTGTCCGGACATAAACGAGCCTTCCTTTTCGTTGCCGTCAACGACAGCCTTGCGCAAAGATTGCGCGGCCAGTGCCTCCAGCTGTTCGGCAGAGGCCGCTGCGCCCTCCCGCTCAATTTTGGCGATGGTGCGGGTAAGCGGCGATTTCAGACTGCGCACAGGATGTCCGTGAATGCCGGTGATGATCGTGCCGATATCACCGGCCTTGATTATTTTGTCTTTAAAATGGTCGTGCGCCATGCTCTCGTCAGCCACAATGAACCGGGTTCCGACCTGAACGGCGGATGCACCCAGCATAAACGCCGCTGCGATACCGCGGCCGTCCGCGATGCCGCCGGCCGCGATAATCGGCAGATTGACCGCATCCGCGATCTGCGGAATCAGAACCATCGTTGTGAGTTCTCCGATATGGCCGCCGGCTTCCATGCCTTCACAGACGAGCGCGTCAACGCCGAGTTTTTCCATGCGCTTAGCATAAGCGGTTGACGCGACGACGGGAATCACTTTCATGCCGTGCGCCTTCCAGCTGTCGATGTATTTTCCGGGTGATCCGGCACCGGTCGTAACAACCTTGACGTCTTCTTCAATCACGAGTCTGGCCAGTTCATCGACATACGGACTCATCAGCATGATGTTCACGCCAAACGGCTTATCGGTCATGCTCCGGCAGCGCCGGATCTGTTCGCGCAGTAAATCGGGCGGCATGGCCCCAGCCCCGATCAGGCCGAGACCGCCTGCGTTGCTGACGGCAGCGGCCAGATTCGCTTCCGCGACCCAGGCCATCCCGCCTTGAATAATCGGATACGCGATACCGAGCAGAGACATAATTGGATTCGTGTTGTTCACAGGCTTACCTTCCAAACTAATGAAGTTGAACTAGCGATTGCATCAGTAGACAAACGCGACAGCACCGTAGCAGAGGCCGCCGCCAAATCCGCAGAGCACCACCCGCATGCCGCGCTGCAGGCGTCCTTCACGAACGAGCCGATGCAGCACAATGGGAATCGTGGCGGATGACGTGTTCGCAATATCTGCAATCTGTTCGACCATGACATCTTCAGCCACGCCGAGCCGTTTCGCCGCGCCCTGGATAATTCTCGCGTTTGCCTGATGCGGCACGATCAGATCGACATCATCTATGGCCCACCCGGCTTCGGCCACAGCGCGCATGACAGTTTCGGGCAGAATCTGAACGGCAAACTTGTAGATTTCTCGCCCGCGCATGGAAAACGTGCGGCCCGCCTCGTGATCGGGAAAACGCTTGGGCCACGGCGGTGCCTGCAAAAACGGATGATTGACTTCGTACGCTTCTCCAACGAGATGCTCCGCCCCCTCACCCGTGCCGCCCATAAAGCGTCCGCAGATTCCGGACGGATCGTTTGCATCGGTCTTTTTCAGCAGAACGGCACCCGCACCGTCACCGAAAAGCACACACGTTTTGCGGTCATTGAAATTCGTCAGTTTGGTGAGCGTTTCAGTACTGACGATGAGAGCCCGTTCAAACGGCATCGCGGCCAGATAGGCCGCCGCCAGATCGAAGGCATAAACGAACCCCGTGCAGCCGGCGTTCAAATCGAAAGCGAGCGCATGTGTCGCGCCGATCTCAGCCTGGATGATGCTGGCGGTTGCCGGCGTTGCATAATCCGGGGTAACCGTCGTCACCACAATCAGGCCGATCGTTTCCGGGTCTGTGGATTCGAGCGCTTCTTTGGCGGCTTCAGCGCCCATGAACCAGGTTGGTTCGCCTGACGTATAGTGTCTCGACTCAATGCCGGAGCGTGTCCGGATCCAGTCGTCATTTGTCTCTACAATGGTGGCCATATCGTCGTTCGCAATCACAAGCGACGGCAGATACGAACCGGTTTTTTCAATTTGGATTTTCATGGATGTGACTCCTTTGAGGCTTGACTGCCGTTGCTTGTCAGCCAAAGTCGCCAGATGCTATGCTGGCTAAAAACTTGGCTCAGCGTAAATTATCTTAATTCCGGTGTCAAGGCGGCAAACGTCGGCTGGATCGAGATTTGAGCTGAGTTTCCGCTCACTTTGGAGGTACCCGTGCGCGCGTTTTTATTCAGCGGTCAGGGCAGTCAGAAAGCCGGCATGGCCGATCCGCTTATCGCAATGAGCTGCGACGCAGCCAGGATTTACGAACAGGCAGAATCCTTCAGCAAAATCAACATCCGGTCCCTGCAGGCAGAGGAGCTGACAAAGACGGTGAACACGCAGCTGGCTGTCTCCGTTTACAGCGCGGCCCTCTGGTCCGCCTTGCCCGAAAGCGAGCGCCGAAGCTTTGTTCTGGCCGGATTTTCCCTGGGTGAATACAGTGCGCTCTATGCCGCAGGCGTAATCAGTCTCGACGCTCTGGTGCAGCTGATACTCTGGCGGAGCCGTTTCATGCAGGCGGTCATCGACCGTTCGGATGCACTCGGCATGGCCGCTGTCATCGGACTTGACGCGGCTGCCGTTGAACGGGTGCTGAAGGAAGCCGATGCGTCCGCCAATCCGGCGGAGGCCGTGTACGCCGTCAACTTCAACAGCCCGGTACAAACAGTCATCTCCGGTGCAACCGCCATGATCGAGCGTCTCAAACCGCCGCTCAAGGCAGCCGGTGCCGGACGCATCGTCACGCTGCGCGTGGCCGGTGCTTTTCACTCCCCGTACTTTCAGGAGGCTGCGGACCGCTTGTGCGAGCAGGCAGCCACGCTGACTTTCAGATCGCCGTCGCACACGCTGTACAGCAATCTGACGGCCGCGCCGCTCCCCGCCGATACGAACTGGCCCGAGTATCTGAAGAAGACGCTCGTATCCCCTGTCTACTTCACGGATGAACTGAGACGGCTGCAGGCTGACGGTGTGACTGGCATGGTTGAAGTCGGCCCCGGCAAAACCTTGATCGGCTTCGCGGATCAGACGCTGACCGGCATGCCGGCGCAGCACGCTAGTGCGCTTTTGGTCTGATCTGGTCAACACCGGAGCGGATCGCCAGCGCTCGGATCGGCCGGGTCGCCAGCATGGACGCCTTGACACGCCTGACCGCGTGTTTGGAAAGAAGCGAACCGAGCGACAGGCGGTAGGCGGCACCGCGGCGTGCCCTCCCCGACAGACAGGCAGTCGCCGCCGCATAGCCGCTTTCCAGCGCGAATGAAATACCCTCAAAGGAGCTGGGACTGATCAGGCCGGCGGATTCACCGACCAGCAAAACGTGATCGTCGCCGAGAAAGAGATCTTGCTGCCGGCGCGACCAGACGACGGAACAGGCTTCAGTCAGGATGCGCGGCGGCACCGGCCGGCCGGCATGCGAAAAGACGGATCGTTCAAATGAAGCAAACGCCTGGCCGGAGCCTTTGCGCAAAAAGGCTCCGCCGACGATGAAATGCTCGTCTTTGACAAGCGACCAGCCGAAAGCCGGCGTGTCCCGCTGGTCATAATAGCAGGCGTATTCGACCGGCAGATCCCCCACCTTATAGTGCGCCTGGAGCGCGGTCAGTGTGTTCGCCGGCCGTCCGGGAAAGAGAGTCCGCCGCACAAGCGAACCGCCGCCGTCGGCCGCGATCAGAAAGCGGCAGGTTACAGCGGCATCGCCGGCACTCGTTCTCAGCCGGATCCGAAAGCGCTCACCGTCACGTTCGATGCCGCTCACGCGTGCCGTCAGCCGTTTGACTTTTGGCGGGAGCAAAAAACGCAGATAATCATCAAAACGACGCCGGTCCAGATTCGTATAGGTGCGCGGGTAAAGCCCCTGCAGACGCTGTTCCAGATCGACTGTACGCACGGCAAAGCACTGGGGCGAAACGAGCACATCGGACGGTACCTGAATATTCAGTGATGCAAGCGTGCGCTGAGCGGCCTCAGACAGCAGACCGCCGCACGGTTTCGTCGGCGCTTCGCCAAATACGGGGTCAATGACTGTCACATCAAACCGCTCTGCCAAAACGCGTGCCGCCGAAAATCCGGCAGGTCCCGCTCCGATGACGGCATATTCCACATCTGTCTCAACCATGCTGCCATTATAGCCGCTGCCGCACGTTTAAAAAATGTTTGTTAAAATAAGTATTCAGACTGGAGTCTCGCGCAGATGGCTGAACTCAGGCGTCCAAAAATTGCCGTGCGACCGACGCGCACGATTCACGCTCCCGACGGTCGCTACACAGGCGTGGTTCACAACGGTTGCTGCATATTTCGCGGCATACGCTTCGCTGAAGCGCGCCGATTCCATGCCCCTCAGGCGGTTCAGAACCGGCAAACCCCCGACGCCGTGTGCGCCTGTCCTCAGACAGGTCTGCCCTTTCGCCAGATGAGCGAGGACTGCCTCAGCCTGAATGTCTATGCAGCGGACAGCGATACCGTCAAACCGGTGCTCGTTTACATTCACGGCGGATCGTTCCTGAGGGGCAGCAATCTGGACAGCCTGACGCAGGGGCACCGGCTGGCTGCCCAGCTTGACGTGATTGTCGTGACCGTCAATTACCGTCTCGGTATTTTCGGTTTCGTTGATTTTACCTCGCTCGACCCGTCGTTTTGTCCCAATCCGGCGATTCTCGATCTCACGCTGGCACTCTCCTTTGTCAAGCGAAACATTGCCGCCTTCGGCGGTGATCCGCAAAATATCACTGTGATGGGGGAATCAGCCGGCGGGACGCTGGCAGCCCTGATGTCCGTCATGGTCGACAGCAGCTGCTTTCAGAAGGTGATTCTCTCCAGTCCCGTACCGACCGTTTTTCTCTCCGCTGCGGAAGGGCATGAGCGAATGAGGGATCTGCTCGCGTTTCTCGACATTTCCGATGCCGGTGCCCTGCTCGCAAAGCCGGCCGATTGGCTGGCTTCGCGCGCGATGGAGTTTGGTCGCCAGGAAGGGCGCGGAGCGGCGACATTCGCTCCGGCTGTCGATGGGGTGATCGTGACCGAAGCACCGATCCGCCTGCAGCATGACGGCGAGATTACGCCGCGGCCGACCTGGATCGGCGTCACAGCGGACGAAATGTCCATTCTCACCTTGCCGCCGTTTGCCGAACGCTGGAAGATCGACCGTTTTCTGCCGCGGGAAATCGCACTGGAGCGGGATGGCTTTGAAGACGATCTGCGTCAGCTGTATGCATCCGTTTACCCCGAACAGGACGTCAATACGCAGATCTACTCCGACATGATCATTCGCATCTCAACCGCCTGGTACGCCATGGAAGCGGCGAAAAACCAGCCGGTCTGGTGCTACTTCTTCGATTATTCCGGGGCAATGCTGACAAAAACCCGCCTGAAAGCCTTCCACACTATCGATCTTTATTACCTGTTCGATACACTGCCGGCACCGCTCCGCATCGCGCAAAATCAGGATGTGGTCCAAAGCATACAGCGTGACCTGAAAGCCTTTTTGACCGACGGCTGCCTGCCGTGGCGGACTGTCTCCGGCGATCAGCTGCCGGCCAGGCATTACGCCGCCAGGACGGGCATGACTGAACTTCTGCCCGCCCCCATTCAGTCCTTCTGGGAAAAATCCAATCACTACAAAAACCGGCTTTACCCAGACTTCTCGCCCGACGTGCCGCCCCTGTTCGATATCTGATCCGTTTTCCGGCCGCGGCAGGCGCTTCGGCAAATGGTGTACTATTACGGGCAGAAAACGCACCAGCGGCAAGGAGTATTGCATGTCCCACAATCTGACGCATCTTAACGAACAGGGCGACGCCGTCATGGTTGACGTCTCGGCTAAAAAAGAATCGGTACGTACCGCTCGGGCCGAAGGCAATATCCGCCTCAATGAAGCGGCCTTTGCGGCGCTTGTCTCCGGCAGCGTGACGAAGGGCGACGCACTGGCAGCCGCTCGCATCGCAGGCATTATGGCCGTGAAAAAGACAGCCGATCTGATCCCGCTTTGTCATCGCATCCCGATCGAGAAGGCGGCGATCGACTTCGACTTATCCGCCGCTGGTGTGGTGCGTGCCTGCTGCGACGTCACCGCCACTGCCAAAACCGGCGTCGAAATGGAAGCGCTCTGCGGTGTCTCCGCCGCGCTGCTCACCATCTATGACATGGCAAAGGCACTGGACCGCGGCATGGAGATAGACGGCATCCGGCTCGTCAGAAAAACAGGCGGCCGTCATGGTGACTATGCACGATAGCAGCGGCCGTCATATTCATTATTTGCGCATATCCGTAACGGACCGCTGCAACTTGCGCTGCCGCTATTGCATGCCGGAAACGGGTGTGAGTTTCATTCCGCATGAAGACGTGCTTTCTTATGAAGAAATTGTGCGCCTGGCCGGCATCGCGGCCTCACTCGGTGTTGACAGAATCCGGCTGACGGGCGGCGAGCCGCTCGTCCGCAAAGGACTGCCATCTCTCGTGTCTGCACTGAAATCCGTCAAGGGAATTCGTTTCGTCGGCCTGACGACGAATGGCATCTTGCTTGGAGAACAGGCACACGCGCTCAAAGATGCCGGCCTCGACGCGGTCAACATCAGCATCGACACACTGGATGCAGACCGCTACACAGCGAACACGCGCAGACCTGAACTGGCGCGCGCACTGGCCGGCCTTGACGCGGCACTGGCCGCAGGCATCGGCAGCGTCAAAGTCAACTGCGTCCTGAGCCCGGACAGTCTCCCGGACGATTGGCTCGCTGTCGCGGGTCTCGCAAAACGATACCCGGCCGATGTGCGCTTCATCGAGTGGATGCCGCTTGCCGGCGAACAGCGGCCTGAAGGTCGTGCCGACGAAGCAAGAGCCATGATTCAGGACACATACGGACAGCTGGAACCGGCAGCGAGCGAATCTGACGGCGGTCCCGCGCGCCTTTCAAGTCTGCCCGGCTTTCTCGGAAAGATCGGCTTCATCGAAGCCATGAGCCGCGCTTTCTGCGACCGGTGCAACCGGCTGCGGCTTACCGCCGCCGGAGACTTGAAACTCTGTCTGTTTTATGACGTCGGCGTGGCACTGAAGCCACTCCTGCGCAGCGGGGCCGACGATGCAATAATACGGGCAGCTATTGAGCAGGCGATCGCAGTCAAACCAAGAGCACACCAGGGCGTGCAGCTGAGACGGGAAGCCGCTGCATCTGAACCTGTGATTGCCTCCGTAAGAGGCATGTATCAAACGGGAGGATAACGATGAAGGGTGAAGTACATGCCGTCTGCCTGAGCGAAGCCAAAGGCACGGCCAAGCATGAGGTGGATGAAGCCCGGCTGGTGGCCGATCATGGAATGGCGGGCGATGCGCATGCCGGCAAGTGGCACCGTCAGGTCAGTCTTCTCGCGACGGAAAAAGTGGATCGTTTTCGCGAAACAGGCATTGATGTCGAAAACGGAGCTTTCGGCGAAAACATGCTCGTTTCCGGCATCGATCTCGCAGCACTGCCGGTCGGCACCATCTTGTTTGTGGGCGATGCGCAGCTCGAGGTGACCCAGATCGGCAAAATCTGTCACACACGCTGTCGCATTTACGATACGGTCGGCGACTGCATCATGCCGCGGGAAGGCATTTTCGCGCGCGTGCTGAAAGGCGGGGCCATACGGAAAGGAGATCCGGTACATGTCAGCTGACAAGCCCTACCGCGCCACGGTCATTATCGTGAGCGACCGTGCCTTCAGCGGCGAACGGGCGGATCGCTCGGCACCCGTCATCTGCGAAAAACTGACAGCAACGGCGTTCAAAGTGGAGCAGGTCCGTATCGTGCCGGATGACTGCGAACCGATCCGTCTGGCACTGAAAGCGGCCGTGGAAGGGGGCAGCGACCTGGTCCTGACGAGCGGCGGCACCGGCTTATCGCCTCGCGATGTGACGCCGGAAGCCACGCGAACCGTGATCGAGCGAGACGCACCAGGCATCGCTGAAGCCATCCGCGCTTACAGCATGACGATCACCAAACGGGCCATGCTGAGCCGCGGTATCGCCGGCATCACCGGCCGATCTCTGATCATCAATCTGCCGGGAAGCCCCAAAGCCGTCGGCGAAAGTCTGGATGCGATTGTCGGCGAACTGGAGCATGCCATGCTCATGCTGGCCGGCGGCGATCACTGAAATTTTTCTACGCCCTGCTCGTATTGCCGGGCATTGAGCTCGAGCAGATCGCGCATGGCTTGGCGCAGATGCGACGGCCCGATGATTTCAGCCTTATTGCCGAACTGAAACATCCAGGCCAGGAAAACGGGACTGTTCGATACCTCCACCGTGATCTCAAAACGGTCATCCGACAGCCGGAAGGCCGTATCTGTTCCGAATGCATCGAGGACGACATTGACGAGACTCTCGTGAAAGCGAAGCGTGGCATGCATCAGCTCACCGTTGAACATGCCGAACATGCGTTTCGCATAGTCCGCCATATTGAAACGGCGCCGGTCGAATCGGTCGGCAGTGTCCCCGCTGACTTCCACCTGGCACATGCGGTCAACGCGATAGTGGGAAAATCCGTCGTACTTTTTGCGGTAGCCGATGAGGTAATATTTGTCGTCGTTCCATGTCAGTGTGACGGGCGTCAGACTGTAGCGCTCGCTGTTTTTGCGGTACACACGCTTCTTTTTCATGTCGTAGTCGAAGTAGCAAAAGGTAATCTTCCTGCCTGAATTGATCGCTTCATGGATGGCATCGATGCTGTAATACGTCGTTTTGTTCAGAGATTTCGGCCGCTTGGCCGTGACCACATGACGCTTCAATGCCTTTGCGTGGTGCACGCTGGTCAAAAGTCCGAGTTTTGCGATCAGTTCATTGCTCCTTCTCACCGAGATAAGCTGCGAACTCTGAACAGCGTCCACCAGCAGTTTCAGTTCCGGAAGTTCAAACTCGCGCCGGTCAATGCAATAGCCGAATGTTTTCGATTTCAGCATTTCGACAGAAAACCCGAATCGGCGCAGCAGGTCCAGGTCGGCATAAATGGTCTTGCGCTCCGCCCTGATCCCGTATTCGGCCAGCGCATCCAAAAGTTCCTGCATGCTGAGTACATGATTTTCATCCGTTTGCTCCAGGAGAATCTTCAGAAGATAGAGCAGCTTCAGTTTCTGATTCGATGATGTCGCCATG
>DUPJ01000179.1 GCA_012838355.1 Clostridiaceae bacterium | reverse complement strand
TCTTGAGAGCCATTTGGCTCTTATTTACTCTGACTTTCCAAGTTTTTTGACTCTATAAATAGAATCGACTTGGGCTTGTTGCTTTGTGTTTCACTGTTCAATTTTCAAGGTCCGTCGCTTCTTCCTGAAAAGACGCTCGATCAATATACCATCGATGCCGCATAGTGTCAACGACCAGCCGCTTATAAATAGTCACCAGAAATGCGTCGCCCGCTTGCACTTCTGTTGTGCTAAACGCCTTCCCTGACGCCATTTCAACGTTTATGCATATTTCGAATAAACGAGCAAAACGGCGATATCACCTGATTACTTGAGGCCCGTTCAGATAGCGTAAAACGGTACCAATTTCGCTGCTCCCGAACCGGTGAAAATAAATGTCCTGGCAAGCGGGCTGACATTCAAAAAAAGGCGCGCCGTTTATTTGTACGGCGCGCCTTGAACGACTAATTCGCGACCGTCAGACGACAGACTTTTCTCCATTGCCGTTTCGCATACCGGCCATGAGCAGGCCAAGCTGCTTTCGGTCGGCATCCTTCTGAGCGATGATGCCCATCACTTTGCCTTCATAAATGACCAGAATGCGATCGGACAAATCCATCACCTCGTCCAATTCGGTCGAAACTAAAAGTACGGCAGCACCGCGGTCGCGCTCCTGAACAATGCGTGACTGGATATACTTCGTCGCACCGATATCGAGACCTCGGGACGGGTGCACGGCGATCAGGAGAGCCGGCTCGCGGTCCAGCTCACGGCCGACCACGAGTTTCTGCTGATTGCCGCCCGAGAGGTTTCCGGCCAGCTCCGTTACCCCCGGCGTGCGTACCTGGTAACGCTGGCAAAGCTCCCGGCTGTGCTTGTCGATCCAGCTCCAGCGCAAAAAACCGGCCTTGCTGCTGTACGGTTCATGGTCGTATTCCATCAGGCAGAGATTTTCACGCAGGTTCATCGCGGACACCATGCCCATTTTCTGGCGGTCCTCCGGAATATGCGCCACACCCTGCTTGAGGATCTGTTTCGGCTGTTTGTTGGCGCACTCGACTCCCTCGATCTCGATCGATCCGGATGTCACAGGAAGGAGTCCCGTGATGCACTTGACCAGTTCGGACTGACCATTGCCGTCTACACCGGCCACGCCCAGAATTTCCCCCGCCTTGATCTCAAACGTGACGTCGCGCAGTGCTTCCAGCTTGCGTTCATTGAGCGCACTGACGCCTTTCACCTGAAGAACGGTGCGTCCCGTCGTCGCATCTGACTTGTCCGTCTTCAAATTGACGGCCTGGCCGACCATCAGTTCTGCCAGCTGCTGCGCATCGACAATTTCACTGACCTGCATGCCTTCGGCTACAACCCGGCCAAGGCGAAGCACCGTGCAGCGGTCACATATCGTCATAATCTCGGCCAGCTTGTGCGAAATAAAGATAATCGTCTTGCCTTCCGACGTGAGGCGCCGGATGATCGCGAACAGACTATCCACTTCCTGTGGCGTCAGTACAGCAGTCGGCTCGTCCAGGATCAGAAGCTCCGCATTGCGGTAAAGCGCCTTCAGAATTTCGAGGCGCTGCTGCTGTCCGACAGTAAGCTGTTCCACGCGCATCCACGGATCGATTTCCATGCCGTACTGCCGCGACATTTCGGTAAAGTCCCTTGCCGCTTTTTTCAGATCCAGAACGGCACCGTTGCCTTCATAACCGAGCACGACGTTCTCGATGACGCTGAGCGCCGGAATCAGCATAAAATGCTGGTGCACCATGCCGATGCCAAGCGCGATCGCCTGCCCCGGCGTCCGGATATCAACTTTTTCGCCCTTATAATAGACTTCGCCCTCGGTCTGCGCGTAAAGACCGTAAAGCACATTCATCAGCGTTGATTTGCCAGCCCCGTTCTCCCCGAGCAACGCGTGCACTTCACCGGCCTTGACGGTCAGATCTACGTTGCTGTTGGCGATAACCGGTCCGAAGTGCTTCGAAATGTTTACCATTTGCAATAGTTCAGCCATATCTGCACCTCTATTCTTTAATGTAAGGGACGGCACTGGCCGTCGGTTTATTGGAGCGGCGGATGACGAGACACAAGGCCACAATGGTAATGAGGTAAGGCAGCATCAGCGCAAACTGACTCGGTATCCCGGTACTGGCCGCCTGCAGGCGGTACATCAGCGCACGGCTGGCACCGAATGTCAGCGATGCGAACATCACCCCGCGCGGTGTGTAATTGCCAAAAACGACAGCCGCCACAGCGATGAAACCGCCGCCCGAAATCATGTTCTCGGTAAAGAAGCTCATCTGCCCCATCGACACGAATGCGCCGGCCAAACCGGCCATCAGGCCGGAATAAAGAACCGCCGAGAAGCGGACCTTCATCACGCTGATGCCCACTGTATCGCACGCTCTCGGATTTTCACCGACGGCGCGCAGCTTCAAGCCGACATTCGTGCGAAACATGACGAAACCGGCCACGGGCACAAGCAAAAAGGCAAGATATACCGGCATCGGCTGCTGAAACAGGGCCGGCCCGATCACGGGGATCTCCGACAGAAGCGGAATTTTGACCGTACTGAATACGTCGATCTTGGGCGGACTCGTGCTGGCACCGAAGACGGCGCGGTTGACCGTTATCGTGAGGCCGGCCGCAAGTATATTCATGCCTGTGCCGATGACCGTCTGGTCAGCCTTGATCACCACCGTGAAAAACGCGAAAATCATGGAAAACAGAAGCGTGACAGCCATCGCGATCAGGGCGCCGACCCAGACTGAACCCGTATAAAACGAGCCCATCACTCCAGACAGCGCACCGATCAGCATCATCCCTTCCGTGCCGATGTTGACGATGCCGGCGCGCTCTGAAAAGACAATGCCGAGTGCGGCCAGCAGGGTCGGCGTGGCCAGTCTCAAAACCGAAGCAAGAAATGATGACAACCCATCCATCAGCGTTTTTCTCCTCTCTCATCCATGGCAACCGGCGGTACAGCCAAAGTACGCTGCCTCAAGTGGCGCCCCGTCCTCAGCCGGAACATGAGGCGGCCTGCGATAAACAGAATGACAAGTGCCTGAATAACCTGCACGACCGACGAGCTGGCGTCAGTCATCATCTGCATGCGCAAGGCACCGGCCTGAAGCCCGCCGAACAGCACACCGGAAATGAGAATGCCGATCGGATTGTTGCCGCCGACGAGTGCCACGGCAATACCGGTAAAGCCGTATGTGACCGTAAAAGATGTCATCATCAGGCGTCCCTGCACTGCGATGATCTCAATACAGCCGCCAAGGCCGGCAAAGCCGCCCGCGAGCAGCATCGAACGGATAATCGAGCGTTTGATGTTCATGCCGGCATAGTGCCCCGCGTTCGGATTCAGGCCAACCACCCGCAATTCGTAGCCGCTTTTCGTTTTCCAGAGATACACGTAATAGAAAACAACGGCCAGCAAGGCGACAATCGCGCCCCAGTGCACCCGCATGCCGGCAAACATGGCCGGCAGCCGGGCACTGCCCGGTATCGGTGCCGACTGCGGATAGAGGCTCGACGCACTGTCCATGATCGGTCCGTTGACCATAAAGGAAATAATTTCTTTTGCAATGTAGTTCAGCATAATCGTCGTGATCAGTTCCGACGCACCGAACTGAACTTTAAGCAATGCCGGTATGAGTCCGTAGATAGCCCCGCCGATAAAGCCGGCCACAAGAGTCAGGAGAAGGTGCGGGACGAGCGGCAGATCCGGCATGCCGACGCCGACGATCGTCGCCATCAGCGCACCAATCGCAAACTGCCCCTCAGCACCCAGATTAATGATGCCGCATCGTTTCGCCATCGCAAAGCTGAGCGCTGTAAAAATAAAGGGAATCGCTTTCAAAAGCGTATCATCAAATGCCCGCAGGTTGCCGAAAGCGCCCTTGAACAAACTCTCGTACGCGACAAGCGGACTTGTTTGCGACGTCGCGAGAATGACGACGCTGCCGATCAGAAGCGACACGAGGATCGCGACGACCGGGAAATATACTGTTTTCACCCCATTGATCGCTTTGACCCGTATTTTTTCCATCATACGTACTCCTTTATAGGGCAACGCACCGCAGCCGTGGGGCTGCGGTGCGCACGTTGACTACTCTAGAAAAAATTAATCAAGGTCGATTGTAATTTCGCCAGAGGCCAGTTTCTCGTAAATCTCTTCCAGCTGAGCTTTGATCTCATCATCTACATCAATGTAGTAATCACCGATATAGACGACACCCTGCGCCGCACCCATCGGCAGGATGGTTTCCGGCATATCCTGATCGAGATACGCCTGATAGGCGGCTTCATACGCAATGGAAGTATCCTTGACGATGGCGACAACAGCCGCGTTCGGGGCCAGCGTTTCCTGATTCAGCCCGGAGCCGATGCCTTTTTTGCCTTCTTCTTCAGCGGCTTCCATCACGCCCAGCGAGGCCTGATTTGCCATCGGTGACAGCACGTCGGCGCCCTGGCCGATCATGGCTTTGGCGAGTTCTTTGGCCGCGTTGACATCGTCGAAGTTGCCGGTGTTCTCAGAGAGAACTTCGACCTCTTCGTTCACGTATTTGACGCCCTGCTCAAAGCCTTTGCCGCCGTTGATGATCGGGTTGATCGGCAGCCCGCCGATAAATCCGACGGTTCCGCTCTCCGTCAGGAGCGCAGCCAGCGCACCCATGAGAAAGCCTTGTTCGGCGTCCTGGATGGCGAATGAACGGACATTATCCTCCGTCACTGTCGAATTGATCATGAAGAACTGAACGTCCGGGTATTCCGCCGCCACTTCTTTGCCTGCATCCTGATAGCTGTTTGACGACATGAAGATGACATCAAATCCTTCGTCGGCAAATGTACGGATTGCATCGGCACCGGCTGAGGCCGGAATGTTCTCAACATATTTTGTCTCGGCACCGAGCGCTTCAATTTTTTCGAGCCCGGCGTATGCCGTTGCATTCCAACTCATGTCGGAAACGGCTCCTTCGAGGATAAGTGCAACCTTCGGTTTTGCGTCCTCCGCCTCCGGTTCTTCAGCTTCCGTCGCCTCTTCGGTCACGTCCGCTTCCGTCTCCTCGGCTTCCGTCACCTCTGCTTCTGTTGCAGCTTCGGTCGCCGCCTCGGTCTCCTGAGCCTCTGTAGCTGGTGCAGCTTCGGCTGTTGTTGTTGCTGTTTCACCGCTGCATCCAGCGATTAGTGTCATCATCATGATGGCCGCAAGCAGCAGCAAACCCATTGTTCTCATCTTTTTCATGCATTCCTCCTTTGACGAATCTGGCATGTTTGATGCCAATCACATCTGAATGGCATCTGCCTTATGGTAACCCAGTTTGATCATGCATCAATTGTAATTTCTACTAAAATCCGTCGCTGCGCTTTCAGGCAAAAGCATGTTGCTCTTCATGCAGCTTCAGGCAACGGCGATATTTCATCGATTTCACCAAGTGACGTACGCCCGCAAGTATAAGGCATTGCCGGCCTGCCTGCCACCGCCTTGACCTCGCCAGACACGGCGGCAGTGACAGCACCTGCCATAATCGGCTTTCAGACCGGATGATCGCTAGATTACAGTTTCGCCCGGTTTCGATTATCACGCCCGCAGACGAAGTGACAGCCTGACAGCTGTTTCTGACCGCAAATATGTTGATACTTACATATTTCCCGGCGATTTTCCTGTTGTTGATTAAAAAAATAGCACGTATCATGATAGTGAAAACATTTGTTTGCGAGATCAAGACGATTGAGCATCATGTCAGTGAGGATTCAAATGGAAAAGACTTTTCAGTTTACGGTTAACGGCCAACTGGTCGGCACCGACGAAAAAAAATCGCTCATGCGCTATTTGCGCGACGACCTTCTTCTGAAGTCGGTCAAGGATGGCTGCAGCCAGGGGGCCTGCGGCACATGTACGATCATTGTTGACGGTGCAGCCGTCAAATCGTGCATTCTGACTACCGAAAAAGCGGTCGGCAAAGAGATTGTCACAATCGAAGGGCTCAGCCGCAGGGAAAAGGAAACATATGTCTATGCCTTTGGCGTCAACGGCGCGGTCCAGTGCGGTTTTTGCATTCCCGGCATGGTCATCAGTGCAAAAGCCCTGCTGGATCGGAACTCAAATCCGACCGAAGACG
>DUPJ01000015.1 GCA_012838355.1 Clostridiaceae bacterium | reverse complement strand
GTCGAATACAGCGGGGACTATTCGGCTGCCGTGGCCGCAGGGCGCAGGCAATCGGATGCCGATCCGGCGAGTCACTTTGTCGACGACGAACATTCCGTCGATCTGTTTCTGGGCTACGCCGCGGCCGCCGAGCGCCTCCAGAAACAGCTGGCAGATGCGCATATTTCCGTTGATGCAAATCACCCGCTGTTCGTGTACATTCCCTGCGGCGTCGGCGGCGGACCGGGCGGCATAACCGTCGGCCTGAAACAGATCTACGGAGACGACGTGCACGTTTTCTTCACGGAACCGGTGCAGGCACCATGCATGCTGCTCGGCCTGGCGACAGGATTGCACGAAGCGATCAGTGTTTCGGATATTGGACTGACAGGAAAGACGCATGCGGACGGACTGGCTGTGGGCCGACCGTCCGGTTTTGCCGGGCGCGCTGTCGAAAAGCTTTTATCGGGTGCCTTCACCCTCTCAGATGCCAGACTTTACGACGATCTTCGGCTTTTGGAAAATGCGGAAGGGATATTTGCAGAACCGTCAGCCTGTGCCGCTTTTTCCGGGCCGACAGGTCTTCTCCGTTCTGCTGAAGGGCAGGCATACATTGAAGCGAACGCACTTGCCATGAAAGACGTCGTTCATATCGCCTGGCTGACGGGCGGTGCCCTCGTGCCCGAGGCGACTCGTGACGCGTACCGCGAGATGAGACTGTAATATCAATTGAGATCTAACGCAATCGTCGGTTGAGTACATTAATGTATCCGAAAAGACTCATATTCGTTCAATCCGGTAAAATCGGAAGCTTACTTCCTGGACTTTTTCGTTTTCTTGTCGCCGCCTTTTTTCTTGTCCGGAAAAGTCGCCTTTTGCTTTTCGCCTTTCGCTGGCCCCGTATCTTTCGTCTGGTCGGGCACGTTTTCTCCCTGCTTGTCTCCGAGTGCTGCCGCATATTTTGAGGTCACGTCCGGAACAAATGTCTGCTCCTCTACGGGCGGTCTCACATAGCTTTTCGAGCCTTCCTTCTGCGGCAGCTCGATCTTCTCATGCTCGATGACCTGGTAGGGGATCATGGAGAGGAGATGGGAGATGCAGTTGATCCGCGCATGTTTCTTATTGTCGGAATCGACGACATACCAGGGGGAAATTTTCGTGTCGGTATACGCGAACATCGCGTCCTTGGCTTCGGAATAGTCAGCCCAGCGGCGCCTTGATTCGAGATCCATCGGGCTGATTTTCCAGCGCCGCGTCGGATCGTCGATACGGGCCTGGAATCGCTTCTCCTGCTCCTTGTCGCTGACGGAGAACCAGTATTTGATCAGGATGATGCCGGAGCGAATCAGCATGCTTTCGAAAGCCGGGCAGCTGCGCAGAAAATCGTCGTATTCATCGTCCGTGCAAAATCCCATGACCTTGTCGACGCCGGCGCGGTTGTACCAGCTGCGGTCAAAGAGCACCATTTCACCGGCGGCGGGAAGATGCGCGGCGTAGCGCTGGAAATACCACTGCGTCTTCTCCTTTTCTGTCGGAATGCCGAGTGCCACGACGCGGCAGACGCGCGGATTGAGGCTTTCCGTGATGCGCTTGATCGTGCCGCCTTTGCCGGCCGCGTCGCGCCCCTCAAAGATCACCACAACCCGGAGCCCCTTCAGCTTGATCCATTCCTGCAAACTGTTGAGCTCGATCTGCAGTTTCCTCATGATGGTTTCATACTGCTTCTTGGATAACGTCTGAACTGATTCTGACATAAGAAAACCCTTTCTGTCGCAGAGCAAATGCCGGACACATGATTGAAAGGTTTGCCGCGGATAAAAAAGAATGTCCGCATCGTTGGCATAAATCTATCACGAACGAAGCAGAGGAACAATAAACGGGTGCATTAATCATAACTGATTTGTGATGAGATCAGGTCTTCATGCAAAAATAAAAAATGCCGGCCGAGCATTTTTTGGCGTGTGCTGGTGCAAACGCTTATTTTGGCGAAACGATCTCGAGTTGTAAATAAATACAAGACGTTTGTGCTAAACTCGGAAGAGAAAGCTGGAGGTTCATTATGAAACGTGTTCTAACTGCTCTGAAAGAGACATTGTCAGCTGGTCAGCCGGTTGCTCTGGTCAGTGTCAGCAATGCGTCCGGTGCCACGCCGCGCGCAGCTGGCGCACATATGGCCGTTGGCCGTTCGGGACTTCTGGCCGGCACGATCGGGGGCGGTGCCGTGGAGCACCGTGCGCTGATGCGGGCCAGGGATCAGCTTGATTCGGGGCGATCAGCGGATCACGAATACGTTCTGAACCGATCCGACGTCGAAGATCTCGGCATGATCTGCGGGGGCGATGTCACCGTCCGCTTTTATGTGCTGGACGGTGAACACCATCTCGCCGCCGTTGAAGCCGCGCTTTTGGCGCTGGACGCGCATATTCCGGTTCTGCTGATTCACGGACTGGACGGCGAACAGGCCGTTTTGCTCGCCTGGTCAGACGGGACGCTGACCGGTAATTCGTTATCGTTCGATCGGGAACAGCTGATCCGTGCTCTGAAAACGGTCTCGGGACGGCGATTTGAACCGCTTCCGGGCCTCTTCGCAGAACCCATCGCACGAGCCGGACGGGCCGTCATCTTCGGCGGCGGTCATGTCGGACGGGCTTTGGCACAGGTGCTGCACGCCGTCGATTTTCCGGTGGTGGTGCTGGATGACCGGGAAGCGTTCCTGCTCCCCGGGGACTATCCGGAAGGAGTCCTGCTGAAGCTGGCTGACTTCACCGATATCGACTTTCCCATTGCCGCAAGCGATTATGTCTGCATCATGACGCGCGGGCACAAATTCGATCAGATCGTGCAGGCACAGGTTTTGAAGACAGAGGCGGCATACATCGGTGTCATCGGCAGCGCACATAAATCGCGCACGGTTGCGCGTAACCTGAAGGAAGAGTACGGATTTACAGACGAGGATCTGTCTCGGATCACGACGCCGATCGGGCTTTCCATTATGGCGGAGACGCCGGAGGAGATCGCGGTCTCGATTGCCGCCCAGCTGATTGAAGTGCGCGCACGGCGCGAACAGGGATAACCGTGCGTTCTCTGCCTGCCGTCCGGCGCGCCCTGCCGGCACGATTTTTCCTCATGACCGTCGTTTTGGTCTTTGTCTGGCTGATCTCGTTTTCGCTGGGCAGATATCCCGTCTCGCTGCTCGATGTCGTCCGCATTCTCCTCTCGAGAATCTTTCCGATGGAGACGACCTGGCCGGAGGCGGCTGAGATCGCCCTGTTCAACATCCGGTTGCCGCGGCTGCTTCTTGGCATGTTCGTCGGCGGTGGACTGTCCATGGCCGGCAGCGCATATCAGGCGGTGTTTGCCAATCCGCTCGTGTCACCCGATGTACTCGGCGCATCGGGCGGTGCCGGATTCGGTGCAGCGCTCGCTATCCTGCTGTCTGTCGGCGCCTTCGGTCTGACCGTATCGTCATTTTTCTTCGGACTTCTTGCGGTGCTGCTCGTCGTCCTGATCGCCGGACGCGTGCGCTACAATCGCGTGCTCGGCTTCATTCTGACCGGCATGGTCGTTTCGTCTTTATTTTCGGCCGCCCTGTCCTTTCTGAAACTCGTCGCAGATCCGAATAATCAGCTACCGGCGATCACGTACTGGCTGATGGGTTCTCTGAACGGTACAACCATGTTCGACGTTTATTTTGCCGGCCCGACGATTCTCCTGGGGATGCTTGTTCTTGTGCTGCTGCGCTGGCAGCTGAATATCATCGTGCTTGGCGATGAAGAGGCGAAGACGATGGGGGTGATGGCCGGCCGCATTCGTCTTATCGTGGTGTTTGCAGCCACCCTTATCACCGCCGCCTCTGTTTCTGTCACCGGCATGGTCGGCTGGATCGGTCTCGTGATACCGCATGTGGCGCGCATGACAGTCGGTGCAGATCACCGCTATCAGCTCCCGGCATCCGGCTTTCTCGGTGCGATTTTCCTGCTTCTGGTCGATAACGCGAGCCGCCTCATCGCATCGTCGGAAATCCCGCTCGGCATCCTCACGGCTTTTATCGGGGCACCCTTTTTCCTCTGGCTCATTTTGAGGGAGGGGCGGCAATGAATATCGCGGTCACAAATCTGTCCTTTCGCTACGGCAGCCGAACGGTACTCCGTGAGATTGGCTTTTCTGCCGAAGGCGGTCAGCTGGTTGCGCTTCTGGGGCGAAACGGTGCCGGCAAAAGTACCCTCTTCAGACTGCTTCTGGGCATGCGGCATCCAGCCGCCGGCAGGATCGAACTGAACGGCCGCGATATCAGCCAGATCTCGGTCAAGGAACTGGCCAGGGAAGTGGCGTACATTCCGCAGGCGGCATCGGGTGACTTTCGCTTTCTTGTCCGGGATGTGGTGCTCATGGGCACCACATCGTCATTTGCCACCCTTGCGATGCCGCAGGCCGAACAGGTAAAGCGTGCCGCCGATGCCATGGACACGCTCGGGATCGGCCACTTTGCAAAACGTCCGTATACGGAGCTGTCCGGCGGAGAGCAGCAGCTGGTCCTCATTGCACGTGCAATCGCACAGAACACCCGCTGTCTCGTGATGGACGAGCCGACGGCATCGCTGGACTTCGGCAATCAGGTAAAGGTCATGGAAATCGCCCGCAGGCTTGCCCGGGACGGTTACCTTATCTTTCTTTCCACGCACAATCCGCAGCATGTCCTGCACTACGCCGATCGCGTGCTGCTTTTGGATAACGGAAGGCTCGTCGGAGACGGAAAGCCGAGGGATGTACTGACCGAGACGGTGCTTTCCGAAATTTATGACGTGCCTGTCCATCTCAGTACGGGCAAGAACGGTCAGCTCGCGGTTCTGCCGGCTCTGGCCGGACCGATGCAGAAGGATCCCTGGCGTCTCTACCACGAGCTGGTGGACGGCGTCAGCGAAACGGACATTGTTCGCGACGTCATTTGCGGGCAGTACTGGACAGCGGTGGAGGCCGACGCGGGCTTCGGTATCGCCATGTCACAGCACTGGCCGGATCCGCCGAATCCCGCTGAATTTATCGGGCAGTCCCTGAAACAGGTGGCGGAAGCTGTCTTCTCATTTAATTTAGGCAGGGCCGCCGTCGGCCTGGCTGCGATCAACTGCTGGTACAACCGTCCGGACGCTTTGGCTGAAAACGGGTGGGAACATCCGCCCGGCATGTATGCCACCGAAGGCTTTGAGCTGAAAGACAAGCGGTTTGCCATGGTCGGACATCTGCGTCACCCGGACAACATGTTCGACGAGACCAAAGAATTTCTCATCTTCGAGAGAGAACCCCAGCCCGGGGATTTGCCGGATACGGCAGAGGAGACGATGCTCCCCCTGATGGACATTGCGCTCGTCACCGGCAGCACGCTCTCCAACAAATCGCTGCCGCGTGTCCTGGAGCTGCTCCTCAGAGCGACGGTCGTCGTTTCGGGACCGTCCGTTCCAATGTGCGAAGCACTGCTCGATTTCGGCATCGACCGAATCGCCGGACTTGTCGTGACCGAACGGGACCGCTTGAAAGCGCACATTCTTGCCGGAACACCGGGACCGCCGTTTGCCTTTGGCCGCGGTTTCATGATCTCAAGATAATCGAATTCCACAGACATTTAAGTAAAAAAAGTCAGACATAAAAAAGAAAGGATATTTTCATGAAAGCAAAAAGAATCGTCATTCTGCTTCTGGCATGCCTGCTGCTGATCGCGGTGCTCGCGCCGATCGTCGCAGCTGAATCCGACACCGTGACGTTTGTCGATTCGGCCGGCCGCGAAGTCGAGGTGCCAAAAAACATCGAATCGGTCGCACCGTCGGGGCCGCTGGCGCAGATCGTGCTGTTCACAGCCGTGCCGGAGAAACTTGCCGGTGTGGCAATCCAGTTCAGGGAAGACCAGCTGAAGTATTTCCCGGAAGCCTATCACGAATTGCCGGAATTTGGTCAGTTTTACGGCGGCACCGGTACGCTGAATATGGAAACGCTTCTGACATACCGTCCGGACGTCATCATTGACATCGGGGAAGCGAAAGATTCGGTCGTACAGGATATGGATCTGCTTCAGGCACAGCTCGAAATTCCGACCGTGTTTATTGAGGCGACGCTCACAGGTCTGCCGCAGACGTTCGAGAAACTGGCTGAGCTTTTCAATGACCCGGAGGGGCTGACAAAACAAAGGGAAGCCATTGAAGCGGCTATCGAGACGGCAGCGCGCATTCGCGAAACGCTTGCGGACGAGGATGTTGTTTCCGTCTACTGGGCGATGGGTGAAAACGGTCTGAACACAAACGCGGCCGGTTCGTTCCACGAAGAGGTGCTGCAGCTGGTTGGTGTGAAGAACGCCGTCGATATCGAGCCTGCATCGAGGAACGGAGGCAGTGAAGTATCTTTCGAGCAGCTCCTCATATGGCAGCCGGAATTCATTCTCTTCGATACTGCCCAGCTGCAGGATGAACTGCTGGACGATGCGGCCTGGCAGTCACTTCAGGCCGTACGGGACGGTGCCTTTGCCGTCGTCCCGAGTGAACCGTACGGTGTACTTGCAAATCCCCCGTCCATTAACCGGATTCTTGGCCTTTACTGGCTCGGCCAGACCATTTACCCGGAGTATTATGAGCTCGATCTGGCGGAGACGTTCAAGGCGTTTTATGAACTGTTCTACCATGCCGAGCTAAGCGACGAAGATGTGGAGACCATTTTGGGCGGATCGGCCGATCTGGTTCAGGGCGAGCAGCACTAAAGACTGCCGTACCAAACGGGCACGATCTGAAAAAAACGGCCGGCTGTGATCCTGAAGGAAACTCACAGCCGGCCGATTTTGTTAGATGAAGGGAAGACTTACGGTTCTTCCTCTTCGTTATCGTCCTGTTTTGTCTTCCTGTTCCAGGAAATCCAAATCAGGACGCCGTATCCGATCACGGCCAGTCCGCCCAATGCCATGAGTCCGCCAACAATATAGGTGGTCGTCAGCGACATGGTTGAGTTGCCCGACAAGGTGTTTTGCACCATCTGATACGCCATGTACACCACGTAGCCGCCTGCGGCCGCCATGATGGCCGCATGACCGGGCGTGCCGCGGGGAAGCTTCATGGAGAAGAGGCTTTTCTTTTCTCTAGGCACCGGAAGACCTCCTGAGGGTAAGGCATTTTGCAAGATCGGTTCTGTACTTTTCGATCGTCTTAACCCTTGCCGGTTTTCCGGTTCGAGACGACGTCAAAGACAACGGCGACAAGCAGCACGGCGCCCTTGACAACGTACTGCCAGTTGTTATCCAGACCATAGATGGACATGCCCTGATTGATGAC
>DUPJ01000178.1 GCA_012838355.1 Clostridiaceae bacterium | reverse complement strand
TCAGCTGATGTGAGATGGCCGAATCGCTCAAGTCGATCAGCTGAGCCAGCCTTCCCACCGTTACTTCTCCCTGCTCGAAAAGGCAGCGCAGAATTTTCAGGCGGGTTTCATCGGCAAAGCATTTGTAGAGTTCTGCCAGTTTGCGATTTTGATCATCTGCACACTTGTTCATATGTGCAGATTATCAATCAATGGCGGCATCGTCCAGAGAAGAAAAAAAACGTTGCGGATGCAACGCGGACAAATCATATACTCGCTTCGAGAATCGGTCTCGATTAGTCGTCGATGCGGATGATAATCTCCTGCGGGCGCGCCATCCCGAGCTGATTGCGTGCAACATGCTCCCAATAAGCATCCGTGTCGGACATCGACTGAAGATGTTTCAGATCCGCATCAATCACGGACAGACGCTCGCGCTCCGCCAAAAGCTCGGCCTTGCGGTCGGCCAGCCTGGCCAGCTCTGCATTTTGCGATATGGAAATGACAATGACCATGGCGGTCAGGATGATCAAAAACGACCCGATGAGAACGCGCACGAGCATGCGGCCCTGTCGCCGGCTCTGGTGTGCTTCCATTTGTCTGGCCGGATTGCCGATCATATGACCTCCTGTTGTTAGCATGTCCTAATGGAGTTATCATACTTGATTGTTAACAAAATGTGTCCACAACGGCGGCCAATTATCTATTTGTAATGAAATTGTAACAATCAGTCGTCGTCAGACAACAGATCGTACAGCAAAATGGCTTCCTCCTTGCGCACCGTTTGCCGGATCTCCTTGACGCGAATTCTCGTTTTCCCCTGACCAAAGCCAATCTCAACAATATCGCCCGGTTTCACATTCGTGGCCGGTTTGGCCTTGACCCCGTTAATCACGACTCGGCCCGCCTGCGTCATCTCGCTTGCGACGGTGCGCCGCTTGATAATCCGCGATACTTTCAAAAATTTATCAATCCTCATAATGCTCCTGTTGCTTCACGCGCTCCCAGAGTTTGTCCATGGCAGCCAGATCGAGTGACGAAAGCGCCGATCCCTGTTCATCGGCCAATCCTTCCATCTGTCGAAAGCGGTGGATGAACTTTTCGGTGCTTCGGCTCAGCGCGACTTCCGGTTCAAACCCGAGCAGGCGCACATAATTGACGACGGCAAAGAGAAAGTCGCCGGCTTCCTCCTCTTTCTCAGCCGGGCCCGCCGCTGCAATTTCGCCCAGTTCTTCCAGAATTTTTTCCTTGGCGCCGGAGGCTTCCGGCCAGTCAAAACCCACGGAGGCGGCCTTTTTCTGAACTTTGTACGCGCGTGTCAGCGCGGGCAGCGCCCGGGGAACGTCAGCCAGAACATCCGTGTCTGTGACATGTCCTTTTTCCGTCTTCTTGTTTTTCTCCCAGGTGCGGAGTGCGTCCTTTTCCGAGTTTGCCGCATCCGTGCCAAAAAGATGCGTATGCCGGCGTATCAGTTTCTTGCAGAGGCCGGTCGTGACATCCTCGATAGAAAAGGTACCGGCCTCACTTCCAATCTGCGCGTGAAAGACGACCTGCATCAGGACGTCTCCCATTTCATCGGCGATGCGGGCCGGATCGCCCGACAAAATCGCGTCGATCCCCTCATACGCTTCCTCGATAAGGTTCTGACGCAGTGACATGTGATCTTGTTTGCGATCCCAGGGGCATCCCGTGTCGGAACGCAGATATGCCATCAGGGTGACGACATCGGCGAACGTAAAACTTTCTTTTTCGAGAAATTGACGGTCAGGTTTCACGTGGTGTCTCCTCTTCAAACAGGCGAATCTTGAATTGATCAAAGTGAATTCGGTCAATAAACTGGTCGGGGGTAAAAATCGTCATGCGAAAGGCGGCGAACTGCTTCGTATTATTCTTCAGCCAGATCGGGATCGGCACATTAAGCCGTTTGCACAAAGCCAGGAGCGCCGTGTCGAGGCGTTTGGAAAACGGTTCGGAACCGTCCGCGACCGGCACGACCTGCATCCCGATCAGCCGGCTTTGAAAATACACTTCACCTTGCAAGCGCACACGCAATCCTCCAGCGAAAATCAGTGTAGCACATTCACAGTGAAGGCTTTGCTTCCGCTGCGCCATCGGGAAGGCTTCATCTTTGCTAAAATGATGTGCAGTAAAAATGGAAGTGACGATTATGCGTATATTGATGCTGACGACCGACAAGGTCAATCCTTATGACAATCTGGCCAAAGAAGAGTACCTGATGGGATTATGCCGATCACAGACAAGACGTGACGAGTCCCGCATTTACGATGCGATTCTTTTCCTCTGGCAAAACGACAATACGGTCGTCATCGGCCGTAACCAGAACGCGTGGGCAGAGGCCAGAACGGAACTGCTCGAGTCCGAAGGCGGCCATCTGGCGCGGCGCGGAACGGGCGGCGGAGCCGTCTTCCACGATCTTGGAAACTTGAATTTTTCGCTCATTCTGCCGCAGCAGGACTTCCACCTGGACCGTACATTCGAATTCATACTGCAGCTGGTGCAATCGCTCGGCATTGAAGCAGAGCGATCCGGCAGAAATGACATTCTTGTCGGGGGCAGAAAATTTTCCGGCAATGCGTTCCGTCAGCTGGCCGGTGTGGGACTTCATCACGGTACGCTTCTGATCGATTCAGATTACGGTCGGGTCGGCCGCTACCTGACCGTTTCCTCGGAAAAACTGAAATCGAAAGCGGTGGAAAGTGTGCGATCCCGCATCACCAATCTGAAAGCTGTCAAGGAAGACCTGACCATTGCGGAGGTCATTCGCAAGGCATTGGAACTTTTTCCCGCCTTTTTCGGGCCCGATTCAGCCGTCGATATCCTCGACGACCGGAGCTTTCCTGCGGATGAACGGCTGCAGGCGCTGGAAGCACGCTACGCCTCGTGGGAATGGCGTTACGGCAAAACATTTGCCTTTGGCTCAAATCTCGCCCATCGCTTTGACTGGGGGCAGATCGACCTGCAGCTTCACGTTGAAAACGGGATCGTCACGGAAGCCATGCTTTATTCTGACGCGCTCGACAGCGATTTCATCTCGCAGCAGCCAAACCGCCTGAAGGGGCTGTCCTTCAGCTCAAAGGCGATGGCGGATGCCCTTGAAAACGATGTCGATGACGAAATCAACTACGGTGTCAGCCGACGCAAAATGGCCGCCGATATTGCCGGCCTGATCCGTGACGAAGGCTGGTAAGAGGCTTGTCAACTGAGTGATAGCTCACGCATAATGCCGCAGTGGCAAGCATTTCAACCTTTTTTTGCAGTTGGCAGGATGGGACGGATGTGGTAATTTTGGACAAACGCGCTCATGAGTTGCCATCCAATTTAATGACGTAAAGCGTTACTTTCATAACAGGGAGCAAATTATGTACCAGGTGACCGGCCAAGCCAAGCTGACTTTTGACGAGCCTATCGAGAATCTGCGCGATGTTCTGAATTATGCCGTCCGCACATATGGCGATCACACGGCTTACCGTTTTCGGCGACAGCCGGGCGGCGACGTGCTGGAGCGAAGTTACCGGCAGACCAAAGCAGATATCGATGCATTTGGAACAGGACTCATGTCGTTATCCGAAACGCCCGGGCAGGAGCGCATCGTCACCATCGGGGCCAATGCCTATGAATGGGTCGTATCTGCCAATGCGGCACTGTTCGGCGCTGGATTGTCGATCCCGATCGACCGTCAGCTGCCTGCCTCCGAAGTCCTTTTGCTGACACGCCGAAGCCGCGCCACCATATTCGTTTATCATCACGGACACACGGAGATCGCGGCCTACGTGGCCGCAAACAATCCCGCCATCCGGCACTTCATCCTGATGAAGGAAGCGGCCGGCATGACGCTCCCGGACGATCCGCGCTTCATGCTGATGGATGATATCTGCCGGCAGGGTCAGACGCTGCTGGAACAAGGCGATACACGCTTCACCGAGCACCTGATTGATACGGAAACGATGGCAGCTCTGATCTTTACCTCCGGCACGACTTCCGCAGCAAAAGGCGTCATGCTGAGCCACCGGAATATCGCAGCCAATGTTGTACAGGCCATGCGCACGCTGAAGATACGGCCGGGCAAGGAACGCGCCATTTCGGTGCTGCCGCTGCACCACACCTTTGAAAACACCGTCGGCATTTACATGTTCTGGGCCTACGGCGTCACCATCTGCTTCATGGACGGCCTGCGCTACCTCTCTGAAAATCTGCGCGAACACAAAATCACCATGATCATTTCCGTGCCGCTTCTGGTGGAAAACATTTACCGGCAGATTATCAGGAGTGCCGAAAAAAAGGGCAAGCTGAAAACGATCAACCGCCTGATACCGATCCTGAACATGCTCCAGAAAATCGGGCTCGACCTGAAGCGCAGATTATTCCATGAGATCCACGATGCGCTGGGCGGCGAATTGTGGCTGAGTGTCGTCGGAGCCGCCGCGGTCGACCGGAAAATCCTGGAGTTCTTCAACGGCATCGGCATCACCTGCTGGGCCGGCTATGGCCTGACCGAAGCGTCGCCCGTCGTCGCCGCCTGTTCGCAGGATATGAACATCCTGGGCAGCGTGGGGCGTCCGCTCGCCGGCATCACCTGTGCCATCGACGATCCGCACGGCCGCGATATCGAACATGCCGGCGAGATTCTCGTCAAGGGTGACAATGTGATGCTCGGCTACTTTGAAAATGACGAAGCCACGCAGGAAGTGTTGGTCGACGGGTGGCTTCGCACCGGTGACATCGGCTATTTTGACGAACACGACTGTCTCTTCATAACCGGTCGCGCCAAATCCATGATCGTGTTTGCAAACGGCAAGAAGGCATTTCCCGAGGAGATCGAAACGCTCTTGAATCATGTGCCCGGGGTGGCGGAATCGATGGTATGGGGGGAACTGAATCAGCGCGAAGACGTCGATGTCGCCGCATTAATCAAGCTTGACCGTGAAAATCTGCCGGTGACAGGTGAGGACGCGATCCGCAAGTATCTGCTTGCTGAAGTGGCTAAAATCAATGCCGGCATGCCGGTGTTCAGGCATATCAAGCACATGCTCTTCACGGAAGATGACCTGGTGAAGACAACCACGCTGAAAGTCCGCCGGTCGGAGCAGCAGCAAATTATCAATGCTGCTCTCGCCGACCGGCAGACAGTCCTGGCAAAATGTCACGGCTATCGGCTGAAGGACGGCCGGATCGTTTAGCTCACCAGGCTTCTGAGAACGAACCGTCTGCCTGACGCTCGTAAGGCAGCCAGGTCAGCGTGACGGCCTTGACATTTACGTCGCGCTTCAGCGGTTTCAGATCGAACATTTCGAGCGCTTCGGCTTTGCCGTCATATTTGGCATTCAAAGCCTCGACATCAGCATTGAAATCATCTTCCAGACTTTGCAGACGCGCTTCCAGGGTTTCAAGCGTTTCTTCGGCCCGCGCCACATCACCGGCCTGTCTGGCCGCACGGCTGGCTGACTTCGCTGCCGTCGTCGCCCGGCCGACCGTTCCGCTCGAAATGACTTTTTTGCCCAGGAAAGATCCCAGTATCGTCGAACCGACCGAAATCATCGTCTGCAGCTTTGAATCGCTGGCCTGCTGCTTTTCTCGTTCGACCGCCTGTTTCGCCTTGCGCGCCTGTTCTTCCAGCCTGCTGACGGCCGATTCGTATTTCTTGCGCAGCGCTTCCAGGTCTTTGTCGCGGGCTTCTCTCGTTTCCATCTGCAGCCGGATCGTGAAATCACGCTCCGTTTCATCGGGTCTTGAGATCGCCTTCAACGCACTATTTTTATAGAGCGGCAGGTGACTTGTCCGGAACACGTGATCCTGCAGATCTCTCGACCACTGAGTATAGGACGTCTTCTTCAGGGCCGGCTGCGGCAGCATTTCGTAGACACCGTCCGGTGCACTTTCCTGTGACAGCATATCCGATATCACTTCTGTGTCAGGCGCGGCGGACCAGTCCACGGCCACGAGTCCATCCGACAGCAGCGTGGTGTAATGTTCTTCCCTTGCGTGCTCAATACCGTTTCGGCTGTCTGCAAAATGGACGTTGACCAGCCCGTACACGGCCGGACGGTATATGGGTTCTCCCGCGGTACGGGCGGGCACATAGTACACGGGGATATCGGCCGGCAGATTCGGTGCCTGTGTCTGTGCCGGTTCCACTTCCGGCCTTGTCACCGTTTCGGCAGCGGAAGCTGCAACAACGGCAGCCTCATCCGGCATGGTGTCGGGCGGGAGCGCTTCTGCTGCCGGCTCTTCTGGAGCGGGGCCGGCCAGAAGACGAATCTGGTCACGCGAGAGGGGTCCGGCCAGATAGGAGAGGACAAAGCGTGATTCGAAAAGCGTTGGTGCCGCATCGTGAACATTATTCATAAAGAACTGCCGCGGTTTGAGCGACGACAGCAGGCGATCCGTTTCGCCCCGGTTGAGTCCGCCGGCCATGGCACTTTCGAGTCCGTCCAGAAGGCGCGCTTTGTCGCGTTCCGTCTGCAGCCGGCCGATAAACCAGGTACCCATGTTGGCAAGCCCCTTGTAGTCCAGATCGACCGGGTTCTGGGTCGTCAGCATCATGCCCAGACCGTATGCCCGAGCCTGTTTCAGCAAGGTCAGAAGCGGCTGTTTTGAAGGCGGATTGGAAACGGGCGGGAAGTAGCCGAAAATCTCATCCATGTAAAAGAGTGCCCGCAGGCTGGACGTTCCCGACTGCTGGCGGACCCACCCGATCAGGCGGTTCAGAAGCAAGGTCACAAAGAACATCCGCTCCTGGTCGTTCAAATGGGCAATCGAGAGGATGGAGAGGCGGGGCCGCCCTTCGCTTGTGTACAGGAGATCTTCAATATCGAGCACATCCCCCCTGGTCCACGCCTCAAACTGCGGTGACGCCAGAAGATTATTCAGGCGCAGTGCCAGTCCAAAGCGGTCTTTTTCCGGATAAAACGCATCGACCTGCATCACGCCGACCTGTGTAAAACCGGGTTTGGTAATGCGTTCGATCAACTGTTCAATCGATAGGTCCTCGCCGTTTTTCCAGGCGTGACTGATGATGGTCGAGAGCAGAATATGGTCGCGGCTGTTCAGCGGATCCGCATCAATGCCAAGCAGGCCGAGCAGCGAACTTGATGTGCCGCTGACATAGTCGTTGAACGCTTCAGTATCCTGCAAAATGGCGGTTTTCGGAACATCCAGCAGCTTCAGAATAGAGACGGGTCTGCCAGCCAGACTGCCCGGCGTATATATCGCAAATTCGGTCGTCTCCCGCATCTTTGTGATGCGCTCCGGCGTTTGCCCGAATGCCGCCATACCGTCTCGCCATTTGGCGGCTTCCATCTCGGCCAGCTCATCAGCTTCAACGCCCTTCCGCCTTGCTTCGTCAGCGTTAACCCAGGGACGAAAATCTTCGGCCCTCAGCTCGGGGAACTGCAGCATCAGGTTCGTCATGTCGCCTTTCGGGTCAACCACGATCGCGGGGATACCGTCTATGGCGGCTTCCTCCAGCAACCCGATGCAAAGCCCCGTTTTGCCGCTGCCGGTCATGCCGACACACATCGCATGCGTCGTCAGATCGCGCGAATCATATAAAACGAGCTCTTCCGGCTGGTTCGCAACGCGGCCGAGGTAGAAAGCCCCCAGTTTTTCAAAATCGTTCATAGTCTCCTCCGGTTAACGCGCACATCGCGCGCCCATACTTTTATGTCAATCATACCGAATTTTGTGCGTCACTGATACATTCAGCTGATTATCTTCACAAAATTTGCGGGAAATGAACCCGGCGCCACCGACAGAAACGGGTCCGGCGTCAGCACGTCTCCCAGTTGTCGTGCCAGGTGCCGATGATGCGGCGATACCCCTCGACCGCAGCACACATGTCGTCCAC
>DUPJ01000177.1 GCA_012838355.1 Clostridiaceae bacterium | reverse complement strand
TGCTGTTGCCGGTATTTTGTACCTGCTTGCACGGGTAGAAAACCGTGCCGCTCTTATTGAGCTGCGCGTGCTGCTTTCCGACTGCTATCTTCAGACCGGCGAACTGGCAAAAGCAAAGGCGGTGGCCGAGCGTGCCGCTCTGCTGTTCGGTGAATCCTGCGAGCCGAGGTTAGGGGTTGCCGTCAGATGCGCGCTGCTTTCAGTGTACTGGGCCGGCGGGCAGTATCGGGATGTTGTTGCAGCCGGTGAATCGCTCATGCAGTATCAGCGGGAGCATCAGGCGTTTGAACGGATGCATGAGACTTTCTTTTTGCTTGCGCTCGCTTATTTCAAAACCGGTCTGTTTTTTCACGCTTGTGACTTTTTCAGGAAGGGGTTGCACTCGGTCATGGCGTTCGACAGACAGGCGGACATGAAAGCGATCAGGAAGATGAGTGGTTTTGCCGCTTTGCTCGATTCAGCGGCAGTGGATGCCGGTCTGGCTGCGGCATTTAAACGGAAATATGCCGAATCTGGCGTTCGCGGACATTTGGCTGCGAAGAACAGGGGCATCTTTCGCTCCATGCCCGGAAAACCGGATGTTGGTTTCGCGGCGGTGTCACGCATTCACTGAGCTTTCCCTCATCTGCCGGGGTCTTTCGGTTATGCTATAGTTTTTATATACCGGTTTCCGGCCACCGGTTTATCGTATTACTCTTCATATTTTGTTCAACACTGACGCTGCATCAGGCGGTAAAAGGCAGGCTGAGCAACATGCATATCGTAAACATGACTACACTTGATCAAACGCAGATCGGTCAGGCTGCCCGGATTCTGACCGCGTGTCTGCCCGTCGGATGGCCGAGCCTTCAGGATGCGCTGGCAGAGATCCGTGAGCGCCTGATTCCGGAGAACACGATGCTCGCGGCTCTGGAAGATGACATCGTCATCGGCTGGGGAGGAATATTGGCACCGATTTATGGTGGCCGAGTCTTTGAGTTGCATCCGCTGGCCGTGCGGTGCGACAGACAAAACAGAGGTATTGGCCGGTGCCTCGTCTCGGCGCTGGAAGACGAAGCGCGCCGGCGGGGCGGGCTGACAATCTATCTGGGATCCGATGATGAAAGCGAAGACGGCGAGACCTCGCTGGCCAAGGTCGATCTTTTTGCCGATCTGCCGGACAAACTGAGGCACTTTCGACCGGGCACACATCCGACCGGGTTCTATCTGGCACTCGGATACAAAATCATCGGCGTGATGCCGGATGCCAACGGCAGAGGCAAACCGGATATTTTTCTCGCCAAACGCCTATCTTGATGAGGAGGTCTGCATATGGGTTCGGCAAAATTAAGGAATATACGCAATTACCTGCTGCGGCAGGCACGTTATCTTGACGTTGCGCGCTGGAATTTTCATTTTGAGGATGGAGCGGCGGCAGCGGTTCTCAAGGCGTTGAAAGCCTATCAAAATGATGACGGAGGATTTGGCCGGGGACTTGAACCGGACAGCCAGAATCCGCATTCGTCTCCGCTGACGACATGGAGCGCAACGCGCATTTTGCGCGAGGTCGGATTTCCGGATCTGGCCTGGCAGATGATTCGCGGCATTCTCGGCTATCTTGAAGCCACCCCCGATTTCAGAGGCGGAAAATGGACAGCGGCCACCGCCTCCAACAACGACCACCCGCATGCGCCCTGGTGGCACTGGTCGGCGGACACCGACTTGTTCCAGTACAACCCGTCGGCCGAACTGGCCGGCTTTGTGCTTCGCTTTGCGGAGCCGGCTTCGGTCGTTTACGGGCGAGCCGAATCACTTGTCCGAACGCTGATGCCCGAAGTTATGTCGCCCGCATATGCGCTCGGTACGCACGAACTGTCGAATCTGCTCATGCTGTTCGAAGATCTGACCGTCGCTTCGCGCTCCGATCTGATTCTGCCGGGATTCGATTCTTTCCTTCACGAGAAGGTCAAGGCATCGATTCTGCAGGATCCGGCAGCCTACCGGCCGGATGAGTATGTGACGAGCCCCATGTTCTTCATCATGTCGGCCGACAGTCCCTATTACGCTGAGAACAAAGCGATTTGTGACTTTTTTGCCGGCTATCTGGAAGACACTGTTAAACCGGAAGGATACTGGGCGCTCAATTGGACCTGGGGCGAAGAACCGGTGCCCGAAAACGTCCAGCGTGACTGGCACGGAGTCCAGATTGTCAACCATATGCTCTACCTGCAGGGCATGAAACCGGAACGCTGACGAACAAGATGAATAGCGCTATACTGACCAGAAGATAAACGATGGAGGTGCGGTCATGAGGGTCTATACCTGTTCTCTTTGCGGGTTCGTTTATGACGAGGCGAAGGGAAGTCCTGAGGATGGAATCGCACAGGGCACGCTGTGGAATAGGCTGCCCGAAGATTGGGAGTGTCCGCTGTGCGGTGCGGCGAAACATGAGTTTGATGAAGGAGGCGATGAGATAGAGACGGTGCGGACGTTCAGTGTTGTTTCGGACACACTGCCTGAAGCGAAGTCGGCTCTGGAAAAAAGCATTCTCTGCTCCAATCTGGCGCGCGGTCTGGAGAAGCAGTACAAAGCAGAAGAAGCCGCGCTGTTTGCCCGCCTCGCTGATTTTTTCAAAGCGCAGAGCGAGCCTGCGGATGCGCCGGCTTTTGCTCATCTGCTGGAACAGGTCGATCTGGATATCCGGGAAAATCTCGTTCTGGCCAACGATGCCGCTGCAGAGGCGAAAGACCGGGGCGCCAAACGAGCACTTGTCTGGGCTGAAAAAGTGACGAAAATTCAGAAGTCCATTCTCGGCCGTTATGAAAATGAAGGCGATAGCCTGATTGAAGACAAGGAAGTCCACGTCTGCTCCATCTGCGGATTCATATACATCGGCAATGCACTGCCGGATCGCTGTCCGATCTGCAAGGTGCCGAATTGGAAATTTGATTTGATTAAGGCGGGGTGAGGAGTATGAACAGGAAATATGCGGTCAGATCGGTTCGCTTGTGCACCAAGGATTGCCTTTGTCTTTATGTCTGTCCGACCGGCGCTACGGATACGGAAAACAGTGTGATTGATATCAGCCGCTGCATCGGCTGCGGCGACTGTGCCGATGTCTGTCCATCCGGTGCCATTTCCATGGTGCCTTTCGTTTATCCGGAGCAGCAGCCCAAGGTTGAAAAGGTCGTCGCTGCCATGGATACGCTTCTGAAGAGCAAAGCACAGCAGGAGCGTATCGCCGCTGCCCTGCCGGGACGGCTGGCCAAAGCGCTCGAAATGTCGAACCGCATCATGGCGGAGGATATTGTGCGAGAATCCGGCTATATGCTGCCGCAAAGTGGAAACAGCAGAGCTTTTCTCCAGTCGCTTCTGGACGAACCGCAGCCGCACAAGTTTCCGCGCGACGCCGTGGAGACGCTTCTCGAGCTGCTGGCGTAGCCTTTGATGAACTGCACCGCGTTTTTGTCGTACGTGTTTCTGACACTGTACACGCCGGGGCCGAATACGATCATGTCTATGACAAATGCCGCCAAATACGGCTTCAGGAAGTCGTTTCCGTTTACGCTCGGCGTGTTTCTCGGCTTCTTTACCATGATGCTTGCCAGTGCGGCATTCTCGTCGCTCCTCTATCGGGTGATTCCTGCGATCAAGCCCGTCATGCTCGTGATCGGAGCTGCCTACATCATGTGGCTGGCGTGGAAAGTATGGCGTGACAAGCCGCGAACATCGAAGCGCGGCCCTGTTGAAACGAACACATTTGCATCCGGTCTCCTGCTCCAGTTTGTCAATGTGAAAGTCATGCTGTTCGGCATCACGGCGATGTCATCGTTTGTGCGGCCGCATTTCGAGAACCCCCTGATCCTTGCGGCATTTGCACTTTTCACGACCTTCGTCGGATTCAGCGCCAACATTTCCTGGGGCTTGTTCGGAGCGGCCTTCGAACGGCTTTTCAAACGGCACGGCAGAGTTCTGCATGGTGTGATGGCGCTGCTGCTCGTCTACACGGCCGTCACGATGCTGCTTGATCTTCGCGGCTGATTCGGATAGCGGGCGGGTACCGCCTTTTTCATTGTCGGTAGCGATCCGTGAAGTGCCGTTTGTATTTGCGGAACTGATTCAGATCGCGAAGAAACAGAAAGAGCCGGCGCTTCAGGTTCAGATCCTTCTTATAATACAGCGAGCGCGCTGACTTGCCCGCCTTGACCAGTTCGCGGATCTTGGCTTTTTTTTCTTCATCCCCGATGTATCGATAGACCAGTCTGCGCGGGATGACATGCCAGAAAAAATCATCCCTGGCCATTTTGAATGCGAGCGGTTTATTCAGGATGTAGTCGTTCACCAGATAGGCAGCCAGATTATCGCCGGCGGCTGTCACACGGTAATGGCTTCGCCCCTGGCGGATATTTATTTCAAAGATCTTGATTTTGCCGTCGCGTGAATCAAATTTCAGATCGCAGTCGCACAAACCTTCGAATTTGATGTCCTCCAGCAAATGGCGCACTTTTTGCATGATCGGCTCCTGACAGCTGACGAGTGCGGCCGCATTGCTGCCGAGGCCCTTCGGTGTATGTTCTTCGAGCAGAACGTTGCCCATGCTCATGAGCTTGACCTTATGATCTTTGCCGGTGTACACATGCAGGTCATACATAGCTGAATCGTGTCCGGGCACCTCCTCCTGGATGATCATGTTGTCGCGGTAGCCGTGGCGATAAATCCGCGACAGCGTTTCCTCAAGTGTCTTGCGATCTCTGATGAAATACACCTTGTACTGTCCCGGAAAAACGCAGCGGTTGTAGCTGACGCTGTCCGATGGCTTCAGTACGACGGGGAACTGAAGATCAAGGGCGAAATCAAGCGGTGTGCCCTGCTTGTAGATATACGTTCTGGCATAATCAAGACCGTACGTGTCACAGAGCCGATAGAAGTTTTCCTTGAGAATAATCTTGTCGAGAACGGATTTGTCGGCGTAGGGCAAAATGAATTTTTCTGCCAGCCCGGCTTTATTCTCGACAATCAGGCGCACATAGTGATCGGCGCACCCGATCAGAATACGCGTTTTATCACGGTGCTGCTCATACACCTTATTCAAAGCGGTGAGAAACACATCGGTCGTGTCAAAATCGGGGATGACGACGGCGTCCAGAATGCGCGAATGGTCGATCGGACCGGCCATCTGCTTCGTCAGGACAAGTGAGCGCAGACCGTAGGCCTCGTGAAATGCGCGCGCCATGCTGTAGACGTTGATATCGCTTGCCAGAAGGATCGGGAGGATGTTTCTCATACTCATAGCGACACTTTAGCGTATTTCTCCGGCTGCTGCCGGCGCATCTTTTTTTGCCATTGTTCCGCGAGCCGCCATAAACGATAATGATGGCGAAACGAAGCGAACGGAGGGCAGGGATAATGCAGGAAAATTCCATCACGGCCGGTCTGTTCCTGCTGCAGGATCCGGCATACCGTGACTTCATGGCCCGCCTGATTCCAACGGCGGACAAGGAGACGATCATCGGCGTGCGGTCGCCGGCACTAAAAAAGTATGCCGCTTCGCTGGCAGGATCGGCTGAAGCGGACTCATTTCTTCTGCGGCTGCCGCA
>DUPJ01000176.1 GCA_012838355.1 Clostridiaceae bacterium | reverse complement strand
GATCGCCGCCGATTGACACCGATTGCGGCAATTCATCGAGATAGCCCGCATCATGCAGGAACAGCACCATGTCGGGAAAACTGAATCCCGGGATATTCGCACCGTACATGCTGGCACTGGCGGAGACGGTATAAACCGGTTTCAAATCCAATGTCTGGCAGGCAGCCAGAAACGCCAGGTTCAGCCCCGGGAACGAGCCTGAAAGGTTCGCCGCCACGATGTCACCCGATCGTGCCCCTGCCTCCGACAGCAGTCTGACAACAAGTGCCGCCATGTCACGTGTCGATGCCGTGCGCTTGGCCCCCGCATCTCCTACCGTCGTTGTCAGCGGCGTATATGATTCTCCGATCAGTCCCGTCTCAAGGTAATCCTCAGAATCCAGCGGGATAGCCATATCAGCGCGGTGCTGTTTGAGCCTGCTGACCATGCGTTCAAATCTGTTGACGGCATCAAGCTGCTCGCCGTATATGGCCACTTGCTTTCTTGTGCCAAGGACAAATGTGAGAAGAACCAGAATGACTGCGAGTGCGGCGACAACAGCAAAGCGCATGAGCGTTGACCGGTCTGTCCCGCTGACGCGTTTCATCTGAACACGGGTATGCCGGCGGCTAAAAGAATCAGGGCGAGGATAGCCGTCACGATGACGAGCGACAGTGACGTGACCGCGACCCCCTGATTATCGATCTGATTGGCCAGTATGCCGGGCACCAGATACCCGATAATGCCGGGATTCATGGGTGCTATCCAGATCACCGCCTGATGCAGGACAAACGCCAGCACAATGCAGAATGCAAATTTGCGCTGACCAAACAAGATTACATAACGCGACAGCAGGCGTATCAGCAACCAGGTAATCAGCACCACGACAATGGTTGAAAACACGCGCAGCGGCACTTTCAGATTGAGTGCTAAATAGCCGGGTACAATAATGCCGCCGGGCGACCATCCAGTCAGTTCAAAGTAGATAAGGCTGATGACAACCCCGATTACGATAATCTCATCGTACATGGATCGCCCCCAGACTTTGTACGCGTTCGATCAAAGGCTGACCAAAAACGGCGACATTGCCGATTGCAAGAACGATCGAGTCAGAGCCGAGCGATTCAAACGGCAGTTCATTCACATTTTTGAAGACACTGACGGGTGTTCCGAACCGCTTCAGCGCGGCCCTGCCGGATGCCCCCAGAAACCAGACTGCACGGGGTTTCAGCGATGCCGCCAGTGACATCATCTCCATGGTTCTCTCCACCCGATCCCGCCTGCCGTTAATGATCACCACCAGCTTTGTGTCGTCCTGAACACGGGCGTCTCTGACACGCTGCCAGATCGCCATAGTCGACTCCGGATCATTCGCGGAAAGGGCGTTGATAAACAAACTCCCCGAAGGGAAGCAAAAAAGTGCTGCTGCAAAGGGATCCGGCTCGTAGTTTTTCATTCCGGCCAGGGCGACGGCGCGCGGGACACCAAGGTGCGCACAGACCGCGACGGCCAATTCAATATTGGCCGGATACACGTCAAGCGACGCAGACTCGTAATCATCAAACAGCTGTGACGCAGCCTGCCAGCCGGCTCAACCCAAGCCGATCCAAATACAACATTTAATATCACAAATTAATTGTCATAACTCGTTATCTTATAGGAATCAACATCTGGAAGGTTATTAATTTTGACCGAGTTGCGAAGTAAACACTGCACAAACGAATTGATGCCAACAGACAGAAACTGTCACACCAAGGGGAGCATCTCAAAGAAGGCACGCTTTCTTTCTTTAGCACAGTGCAACGAAAACATGGCAGTCAACATGACCTGATTATTGCTCGTTGAATTTTACCGATGGAGCATTTACCCGGTAGCCAGCATCCGTGATGATGATCCCAGGGCAGAAAACAACTTGACATTCACAGGTACCTGTCATATACTGAG
>DUPJ01000175.1 GCA_012838355.1 Clostridiaceae bacterium | reverse complement strand
ACGTTCTATCTGCGCTACGGCGTCGATGCCGTGGCACGTTACGAAGCATTGCGGGGTGCGTCTTGCGGCCTCGATTTTCGCTTTCTCGATGTCGTCTATCTGCGCGAGCTTAGCCTCGGTGATGTGCTGGATGTTCTGGTCGCCAAAGAAGACGGCCACTATTATGCTGAAGGCAAGAAACAGGACGGCGAGCGCTGTTTTCGCATGATACTCGAGCCTTCCGCCTGATGGATCCGTTTCGCACAAAGCGCCCCGTTTATATACTGCTTGCGGTCTGCCTTGTCCTGACTGCCGTGTCGCTCTCCCTGATTTACTGGGTCAGCAATAACCTGCAGGCGGCGACTCGTCTCAGCGCAACCGGACTTGCGTCAGACGGCGCCGGCTATTCACTTATGGCCGATGAAGCCGGCGAAACGTACGTGCTGGGAGACTACACCACGCGCGTCGGTTTTGACGGCATTACCCTGATGTCTGCCCGTGGAGATGAGCGGGCACACTACGAAACGGACATGCTGGGTCCGTATGTCCTGCAGGACAATGACACGCTGGTCGTCGGATCTGCCGAAGGCAGCGATGTTTTCGTTCTCAATCAGGACGGGAGTTATTTCCGGCCGGCGATCACGGGAGCGGTCTCGAGCGCAGTCTGCCAGGATGGCCGGCTGCTCGTCATCGCCGCCAGACCCGGCGGCCGGACGATGCTCACGGAAACGGAACTGGCCACCAATGAAATGTCTGAGCTATATTCGTTTCCTGCCGGCCTTGAACCGATGCGCGCCCGCTACACGCCGCAGGCAAACACCATCGATGTTCTCGTTCAGCCGGTCTATGCCGGTGAGACAGGCACGAAGCTGATCCGACTGACAAAGGCTGGAGAAATCGTCTCGGAGCAGCGCGCGCCGGCAGATGACTGGTTTGCCGACTTCATTTACGTGTCAGACGGACGGATGGCCGTGCTTGGTGCGTCCTCCGTATGGCTGACCGACATGATGTCTGATGCGGCCGGCAAGCGATTTGATCTGCCGGGTGCAGCCGGGCTCTGGCAGGCTGACAGCCGGCTGATCGCACTGGCTGAAAGCGAGGGGGACAAATATGCCCTGTACGAATTGACGGACGCTGCAGCACCGCTCGTCCAGCTGGAGACGCGTCCCCTTATTATGCCGGCCGTGAGCGATACATACGCCGTTGTGGTGACAGGGGATACCCTCCAGCTGATCGATATACGCGGAGCCAGACAAATTGACGCATTCCCGCTGACGCAGACCGTGCACCGCGTGGAGTTTACCGGACCGACGAGCTTTATCGTCATCGCAGATTACGGTGTCTATCCGTTTGCCGTTCAATAACAAAGGAGTCCCAAGATGGAAAGTGAAATTAAATTACGATTGCCGGACCGATCGAGAGCCGAACAGATTCAAGATGATGACTGGTTCGATGAATTCGCTCCGCACGATCCGGCTGTCTACACCATGCACACACGCTATCTCGATACGGCCGGCCGAAAACTGAGATCGGCCGGCGTGATGTTCCGTGTGCGGCAGGAAGGCGACCGCCAGGTTGCCACCTGTAAAATCGGCCCCGCTTCCGGTGACGACGGATTCTATCAGCACATGGAATGGAACCTCACGATTGAACCGGAACTGGAGACGCGCATCGAGGAGGAAGGACTGCCCGACGTGTTCATGGATCTTGCCGACGGGGACGGTGATGACGAGCTGTTTGCCGCGCTCCGGCCCATCCGCAATGAGCCGCTGGTCACGGTCGTTGAAGCACAATTTGAGCGCACGGCATTTGACGCTTTTTTCGGTGAATCGCTTCTGGAAATCGTGTTCGATATAGGTCAGTTTGTGATTGACGGCCGGGACAGCAGTGTGATTTCCGAAGTTGAAATTGAGCTGAAGGAAGGCAATGTTACGGATCTGCTGGAGTTCGGCCGCCTTTTTCAGGATTATTACCGGCTTGAACCGGAGACTGCCTCCAAATACGAGCGTGCCCTCGCGCTTTTATAAACGTGGCGCACTTTGATGTAGCCGTTGCCGGTGCCGGACCGGCCGGCTTGTCGGCCGCTCTGGAAGCGGCAGCCGGCGGTGCACGTGTGCTGCTTCTGGAACGTCAGCCTAAACCGGGACGGCGGCTTGCCGCAACCGGAAACGGCCGCGGCAATGTCGGAAACCGCCATCTCGCGGAACACCGGTACAATCCGGAGTCGCTCCCCCTGATAAAGGGCGTGTCAGGCGTGCTGGACAAAGATGCACTGCCGGCATTTCTGGCTTCGCTCGGTATCGCCTGCAGTGCGGATGAAGCCGGACGGCTGTATCCGCGGTCCGGTCAGGCAGCCACCATGGTCTGGATACTGAATGATTTGCTGCAGGCGCGCGGCGTGACTGTGGAAGCGGGCAACGGGCTGATGCATTTCAGGAAAGAAGCGGGTGTTTTTTTACTCCAAACAGCGGACGCCGCGCATGAGTCGGCAACACTCATTCTGGCGGTTGGCGGTCAGGCACAGCCGAAGCTGGGCGGCGGTGATCACGCGCGCCGGCTGCTGGCGGATTGGGACGTCGGATTCCGCCGGGAAATGCCTGCACTCGCGCCGCTTTATACCGGCACTGTACTGGCGGATGGCGTCCGCGTACCGGCTGCAGCCCGGCTGTATGATGCCGGCGATCGCTTGCTGCAAACGGCTGACGGTGAATTTCAGCTGACAAAAACGGGCGTGTCCGGCATTGCAGCCATGCAGCTGGCGCGCACTGTCAATCGGCTGGCGGCACAGAAACACCTCGTTTTTGACTTTGTCCCGGACATGACAAAAACAGCGCTTATAACCTGGCTGGAACGGATCCGGTCAGTGAACGGTCAGCGCGAAGCACGCTACATTCTTGATAGTGTGCTTCCCGCCAAACTTGCCGTCGCCCTGGCGCTTGCCATAGCAAAACAGCGTCAAAATCATGAACTTGACGACAGTCACTTGAGACAATTGTGCGCGGCAGCAAAGGAAACAAAACTTGACGTGACCGGCACCGCCGGATGGGATCAGGCGCAGGTCATGTCTGGCGGCGTCTGTGCCGGCGAAGTCAATCCTGTTACGCTCGAAAGTCATCGCCTGCCCGGACTCTTTATGTGCGGAGAGATGCTCGATGTCGACGGAGATACAGGCGGATATAACCTGAACTGGGCATTTTTGAGCGGCCGCGCCGCAGGGCGGGCTGCGGCGCGCTATGTTTCGTCGAGCAAGCGAAGGTAATCGTCGGTCGCCTGATCCAGCTCGGCAGTCAGAGCCGCGTAATGCTCGTATACGCTCGGTTCGCTCTCCGTCGTCAGCGACGCTTCCAGCGCTTCGATCCCGGCATGCAGAGCACTGATCCTGTTTTCCAGATCGGCAATGGCCTGACGCCGCTCTGCCGACTTGCGCCGCTGCTCCGGTCGCTTTTTATCCGGGCGGGTCAGCGCGGGTTCCGGCTCTTTTGGCTTAATCTGCTGTGCTGCGCCGGACCAGGCTTCGTACGAATCAAAATGACGAATCTCACTGCCGACAAATCCCCAGATCTCGTCAGCCACGGCATTCAGGAAGTAGCGGTCGTGCGAGATAAGCAGGACCGTGCCCGTATAGGCGGCCAGTTCTTCTTCCAGCACTTCGCGCGTGTAAATGTCGAGATGGTTGGTCGGCTCATCGAGAAACAGCATGCCAGGCTTTTGGTACAAAAGGTCCAGGAGTGCGACGCGGGCGGCCTCGCCGCCGGACAGCACATGAAGCTTCTTTTGACGGTCAGTCTCATCAAAGCCGTATTGGGCCAGCCGGCTGCGCAGGCCGGTTTCCGAGTCGCCCGGTGCAAAGTCGCGGACGGCTTCATAAACGGTGCGCCTGTCGCGGTCGAACCGGACATGCTGTTTCAGGCCGGCGCGCTTAATGCCGGGGGCATAGAGATATGAGCCGGAAAGCGGCTCCAGTTCGCCCTTGAGAATGGCAAACAGCGTCGATTTGCCGCAGCCGTTCGGACCCAGCACGGCAACTTTGCGCCCAGCCTTCAGTTCGGCCGAGAAAGGCTCGAACAGCGGCTTGTCATATCCGCCGGTCAGGTCGCGCACGGCGAGCACGATTCGATCCGGATCGCCTTCGTCGGCGGTGGCCGCCAGTTGCAGTCCAAGTCGCTTGTCACGGTTTTTGGCGGAAGACTTCAGCTGCATGAGCGCGCTCTCAATCTTGTCGGCGCGCCGTTTGCGATGGTGGTACTGGCTGATTTTACGGTGCGAGAGCATCGTTTGCGTGACGCTCCGTTCATGCGCCAGCGCTTTTTCCTGCTGCCGGATACGCGTGCCGAGCGCGTCCAGACGGGCTGCCGAAACTTCCTTGTAGTGTGAGTAGTTGCCGGGCACCATTTCGATAGCCTGTCCCGACAGACGAGCGACATCCGTTGCCACGGCGTCCATGAAGGCGCGGTCATGCGAGACAAACAGGCAGCAGCCCTTGTATTGTTTCAGCCACGCTTCCAAAAAGGTGATTCCGGCCAGATCGAGGTGGTTCGTCGGTTCGTCCAGGAGGAGAATATCCGGCTCGCGGATCAGGCAGGTGGCGAGTTCGATGCGCATGCGTTCGCCGCCCGACAGCGTCTTCAGGGATCGTTCCCAGACCGATTCATCCAGGCCAAAAGCGCGAAATGCCGCCTCCAGACGGTGGCGCATGGCGTAGGCGTCGCTTGCCTCGACTTCCGCAAGAGCCTCGTCATACGAACTGAGTGTGGCTTTATCGTGTTTGCCAGCTGCCATGGCTGCTTCCAGGCGTCGCAGGCGCTGCTCCAGAAGAAAAACCGTCTCATCGAAAAATGCGTCGGCGACCGACTGCTCGAAGCGCTGCCTGACATACCCCAGTGTGGAACCGCCCGCCAGATGAATCGAGCCCTCCTCGGGATCGAGCGGCAGGTGGCCTGCAATCAGGTCCAGGAGCGTCGTTTTGCCGCTGCCGTTTTCACCGGTCAGGGCAACAGTCTGCCCATCCTGAAGCGTCAGTGAGATATCGCTCAGGACAGGCTTGCCGAAGCGCGATTTCGATAAATGACTGATCTGAATTCGGCTCATTAACGTTCAGGCGCGATTTCAACCCAGTAGCCGTCGGGATCTTCCACGAAATAGATGCCCATCTGCTCATTCTCCATGGAAACGACACCCATGTCCCGATGGCGTTTCAGTGCCGCCTCATAATCGTCAGTGCGAAAGCAGAGGTGAATTTCGTTGTCGCTCAGATCGTACGGTTCGCTGCGGTCGCGCAGCCAGGTGATTTCAAGCGTGAATGCCTTCGGCTGGTCCGTCAGATACACGATGATGTGACTGCCGTCTTTTGCCGCGCTGCGTCGGACTTCCTCAAGATCAAAGGCGTCTTTATAGAACTGAAGCGACTGCTCAAGGTTCATTGTGTTGATGTTCATATGGTCCATTCTCAATACCATAGGAGCCTCCCCAAGATTTGATTGCATTCAGGATATCATGAGGGAGATCATTCGGCGACGAGGGCAACGATCCTGCCGAAAATTCGGCGAAAATTCGCTATACTTGAAAAGGCGTGCCTGCGCACGTCAATCTCACTGGCCGGAGGTTCATCTTGAATCGTATTGAAAACCACCCGATCCTGACCTTCCCCGAGCGAAAGGAAATCGCGTTCCGTTTCAACGGAACGGATATGATCGGCAGGGAAGGCGATACGATCGCTGCGGCTCTGCATGCGTCCGGTGTGAAGGTGCTGGGACACCATTTCAAATCACATCGGCCGCGCGGATTCTACTGCGCGATCGGGAACTGCTCATCCTGCCTGATGGTTGTGAATGGCGTTCCGAATGTGCGGGTTTGCGTTGAACGCCTGGAAGAAGGCATGGATGTCCGTCAGCAAGATGACAAGGGGGTGCTGCCGTGAACCAGGTGCCTTTGCTTATTATCGGGGCGGGACCGGCCGGTCTTTCCGCCGCCTATCGTGCCGCCGAAGCCGGCGCAGACGTGCTGCTTCTCGAGCGATCCGGCAAAGCGGGCGGTCAGCTGGTCAAGCAGACACATAAATTCTTCGGCTCGGAAAAACAGTTTGCATCGACGCGCGGCATTCACATCGCCGATCGCCTGACAAGTCGTCTGGAGCAACTGCCCGGCCGGGTGACGCTGCTCACGGATGCAACCGTTCTCGGCATCTATGAAGATGGGGTTGTGACGGCCGACATCAGCGGGACGGTTCAGAAGTTCAGGCCGTCCGCCGTCATCGTCGCGACCGGTGCATACGAGAAAACACTGGCTTTTCCCGGCAATGACCTGCCCGGCGTTTACGGTGCCGGTGCCGTTCAGACGCTGATGAACGAGTACGGCATTTTGCCGGGACGCCGCGTGCTGATGGTCGGTGCCGGCAACATCGGTCTGATCGTGTCTTACCAGCTGATGCAGGCCGGCGTTCACGTGGCTGCTGTCATTGATGCGGCTGATCGGATTGGCGGCTATCTCGTACATGCGAGCAAAATCGCCCGCGCCGGTGTGCCGCTTCTGATGCGCCACACGGTGGTGGCGGCAGGCGGCAGTGAAGAGGTGGAGCGTGCTGTCATCGCGGAAATTGACGAACAGTGGCAGGTGAAGCCGGATACGAAACGAACGCTGGACGTCGACCTTATTTGTGTCGCCGTCGGCTTGTCCCCGCTCGCAGATCTGCTTTATCAGGCCGGCGCCGTCTCGCGTTACATCGCGCCGCTTGGCGGGCATGTGCCGCTGCGCGATGCCAGCATGATGACGACGCTGGACGGGGTTTATCTGGCAGGCGATGTGGCCGGCATTGAGGAAGCCAGCTCGGCCATGGTGGAAGGTGAACTGGCCGGTTTGGCGGCAGCCCGAAGACTCGGCTTTGAAGGGGGCGACACGTCCGGCCTGATCAGCGCCTGCCTTGCCGAGCTGCGCCAATTGCGAGCCGGGCCTGCGGGCGGCAAGATTCGCACCGGACTGGCACTTGCGGGGGTGTATGCATAATGAATCTGGAACAGACCGGCGTGGCCTCGAGTGAGCATCTGAACGGACGCCTGCCGAGTGAAGAACAAAAAATGCGGGGACCATATGCCGTTATCGAATGTTTCGAAGAAATCCCGTGCAATCCGTGCGTCATGTCGTGTGCCTTCAAAGCCATCCTGCCGTTTGCCGATATCAACGATCTGCCGTTTGTCGACTTTGATCGCTGCACAGGCTGCGCCGTTTGCGCGCGCATCTGTCCCGGCCTTGCCATTTTTATCGTTGACGAGTCGAAAGACGGCGAATGGGGGACAATCCGTCTGCCTTACGAATATTGGCCGCTCCCGGCCGAAGGCGAGCGTGTCATGGCACTTGCCAGAGACGGCCGGCCGCTCGGTCCGGCCGCTGTCAGCGCCGTGCTGGCAGGCGGCAGGGACAAGACGCCGCTTGTGACACTGGCTGTGAAGAAAGACCGGCTGCAGGATGTGCGCGGTCTCCGCTTTCTGACAGCGGAGGAGGCTGCCGGCCGGTATGATGAAACGGGGATGCCGCTTGATATTGACACATCAGAAGAAGCGACGATCGTCTGCCGCTGTGAAGGTGTTACGCTGGCGGAAATCCGTGCGCTGATTGCGGCCGGGCATCACACAGTCGATGAGATCAAGCATCACAGCCGTGCCGGCATGGGGCCTTGTCAGGGCCGGACGTGCCGTCAGATTATCATGTCGGAGCTGATCCGGGCCGGCGCTGCGGACGTTGACCATCTGGATCCCGGCAGTTTTCGTCCGCCGGGCGGAACGGTGACACTGGGGCAACTGGCCGAAGGAGGTCTGGATGAAACGAACCGCTGATGCAGTCATAATCGGGGGCGGTATCTCCGGGTTATCCATCGCCGTCCATCTGGCGCAAAAAGGCGTCCGCAATATTGTCATTTTGGAAAAACGCTTCCCGGGCAGCGGCGCCACCGGCCGCTGCGGTGCGGGCATTCGCATGCAGTGGGGCGTGGAGCTCAATTGTCTGCTGTCAAAGTTTTCGGTTGATTATTTTGAGCATATCAATGACATTCTGAAAAATGACGTCGACGTTGAATTCTGGCAGGGAGGCTACCTGATCGGGGCGAAAACAAAGGAGGAAGCCGCTCAGTTCAAAGCGAACGTCTCGCTCCAGAACCGTCTTGGCATCGACTCGGTCTATCTTTCGGCAAAAGAAGCCGGCGACATGATGCCGCATCTCGATACGAGCAAAATCAAGGCGGCGACATTCTGCGGCCGTGACGGTCATCTGAATCCGTTCCGCACGGTTCAGGCATTTGCCCGTGCCGCAGCTGATTTGGGCATTGATATTGAAAAATATACGACGGTGACGGACATCTTCAGCGAAAGCGGCCGCGTGACCGGTGTGCGCACCGACAAAGGCGACATTCTGGCTCCCGTTGTGGTAAATGCAGCCGGCGGCTGGGCGAAGGCTGTGGCCGATCTGGCCGGGGTGGAGCTGCCGGTCTATTCAAGGCGTCACCAGATTCTTGTCACGGAGCCGGTCGAGCCGCTGCAGAGTGCCATGTTCATGGGCTTTGCCTGGAACATTTACATACAGCAGGTGCCGCACGGACCGTTCATCATGGGGCGGGGCGATACCAGCGAACCGACGGATCTGCGCATGACCTCATCGTGGCAGTTTCTCGAGCAGATGTCGCAGACCGTCATGACCCTGATGCCGAGCTTGTCAAGGCTCAAGGTGATTCGCCAATGGGCGGGCCTTTACAACATGACAGCCGATGCCCAGCCAATCTACGCCGAAACACCGGAACTTCAGGGATTTTATCTCGCCTGCGGTTTCTCCGGACACGGCTTCATGCTGGCGCCGGCGACGGGACAGCTGATGTCGCAGCTGATACTCGGTGAAACACCGGATATTGACATTTCGTCGCTGCACATCGATCGCTTCAAAGGGGAAACGCCGCTGCCTCAGGAATCCTCTGTCGTATAAAGCACGCCGTCCATCCCGCAGCGGCGGGATGGACGGCGCGTTTGCTCTGGCGCGAGACCTCGTCGGGTCCCGTTTTAGTCTCTTGGCTACGATTCCTGCATAAACGGATACGAAACAGCGGTTCCGGGCACCAGCGTTTCCTTGATCGTTCGCGGACTGACCCAGCGGTACAGGTTCAGGATACTGCCCGCCTTGTCATTCGTGCCGGACGCCCGTGATCCGCCGAACGGCTGCTGGCCGACGACGGCACCGGTCGGCTTGTCGTTGATGTAGAAATTTCCGGCGGCGTGTGTCAGCGCGCGTTCCATGCGGATAATCGCCTCGCGGTCGGAGGCAAAAATGGCGCCGGTCAGAGCATAGGCTGTAGATTCGTCGCACAGGGTAAGCGTCGTCTCGAGTTCCTTGTCCGGGTAGACGTAAACGGTCAGAACAGGACCGAACAGTTCTTCAACCATCGTACGGTAGTCCGGCTTTTTTGCGAGAATGACGGTCGGCGTGATGAAGTAACCTTTGGTGTCGTCGTAAGAGCCAGTCAGAACCTCGGCATCCGGTGAAGTTTTTGCCTCAGCAATGGCACCCGTGATGAAGTCGTACGCCTTCTTGTCGATCACGGCGCCCAGGAAGTTCGTAAAATCGCACACATCACCCGTTTTCAGTTCGGATATACCGGCAAGGAGACGCGCTTTTACGTCGGACCAGAGACTTTCCGGTAGATACGCACGCGACGCAGCGGAACACTTCTGTCCCTGATATTCGAAGGCACCCCGAAGGAGAGCCGTCGTCAATTGAGCGACATCCGCCGACGGATGGGCGAAAACAAAGTCCTTGCCGCCCGTTTCGCCGACGAGGCGGGGATACTGGCGATACGTGCCGACGTGTTCGCCGACTAATTTGAACACTGAGTTGAAGACGGCCGTTGAACCGGTGAAGTGGAATCCGCCGAGATTCGGGTCCGTCAGGATGTGCGTGCTGATGTCGCGCCCGACGGCCGGCAGGAAAGAGATGACACCCGACGGCAGGCCGGCTTCAAGCAGCATCTGATAGACGTAGTAGTTGGACAGCGTGGCAGTGCGTGACGGTTTCCAGATGACCGTGTTGCCCATCAAGGCCGGCGCGATTGGCAGATTGCCGCCGATCGAGGTGAAGTTGAACGGCGTCAGCGCCATGACAAATCCATCGAGGGGACGATACTCCATGCGGTTCCAGACGCCCTTGACCGAAAGGGGCTGCTGCCGGTAAATCTGTTCAGCAAACTCGACGCCGTAGCGGAGAAAGTCACACAGTTCGCAGGCTGCGTCGATCTCCGCCTGAACGACCGTCTTGCTTTGCCCCAGCATCGTGGCGGCGTTGATCCGGTCGCGCCATGGTCCGGAGAGCAGGTCAGCAGCTTTCAGGAAAATGGCAGCCCGCTGGTGAAAGGGCATCGCGGCCCAGGCTGTTTTTGCGGCAAGTGCATTTTTGACGGCCAGCGACATTTCCTTTTTACCGGCGAGATGCACACGCCCGAGCGTGTGCCCGTGGTCATGCGGCATGACGATGTCCTCGACCGTTTCTGTGCAGTACGATTGGCCGCCGATCAGGACGGGAATATCGACACTCAGTTGCCGCTGACGTTCCAGTTCCGCTTTCAGGCTGCTGCGTTCCCGACTGCCCGGCTCGTAGCTCAAAACCGGTTCATTGTATGCTGCGGGAACGGTGAAAATTGCGTTGCTCATGATACCTCCAGCCGCGCCGAATCGGCACTTGGATTCATGCTAAATGAGTCGCAGCGGTTGGTCAAGGCAGGCCAATCTGTTAAGATACGCTCGATGCGGGCAACCGGCCCGTCACGGAGTGACTATGAATGAACATCTGCCCATGAACAAACCGGATGGTGACGACGGCCAGACCCCGCCCTCGCACCAGCCCCCTGAAACACAGGAAAAGCCGGCATTTCCGGATCGCCGGTCCGTTTTTCGGCTGCTTGGCATCGCGCTTGTCTGGTATTACGTGTATCAGCTGGTCAGTTCTTTGATCGCCGGCGAAATCGATGCGGGCGAACGCCGGCTTATCATTTTATTCATCGTGCTGATGGCCGGTGCCAATCTCTGGCTGACAATCAAGGTCGGAACGGAACAGTGGAAGGCGTATAAAGCAGGCAAAAAGGGAAAAGATACGAGCGATACTTAGCTTTGCGACGATCGCCGTTTCGTGGTAACCTGCACTTAGATTCAGGGGAGTCGCGTGTTGCGACTGAGAGGACCGGGAACGGTCGACCCTAGAACCTGATCCGGTTTATACCGGCGGAGGGAGAAATCGCAAGTCAGTGATGATGAACCTCCGCCGCAGGAGGTTTTTTTATGCCGAAAGCCAGTGTGAGTCTGCAGATCGTGGCACAGACCGACATGAAAGAGGCGTATCGCATCGTCGATCTTGTGCTGGACATGCTCAGAGGCGAAAAGGACATTTCGTATGTGGTCGGTCCGATGGATACCGTGATCGAAGGCGATCTTGATCACGTGCTGTCGCTTGTCCGCCGCGCCATTCAGATCGGTCACGACGAAGGTGTCTCGTCCGTGCTGTCCATTCTCAAAATCTTTTCAGGCGAGGGCGACCTCGGCTGCGGTTTTCTGGACAGCGTGCAGCCGGCCATGGACCTGCACAACCAGCCTTGAACAGGCGATTCTCCCGCATCTGGCCGCCGGTTCTGGCCGTCTCGCTGCTGCTTTTGCTGCTGCAGCTGTTGTCGGGCCTGGGCATCGTGCAGGATTTCGTTATCCCGGCACCGAGCGCAGTGTTGTCAGCCATGCTGTCAGAGCGCAGTGAATTGTGGCCGCACATTGCGGTGACGACCCGGATCGCTCTGCTCGGCTTTCTGCTGGCGGTACTGACCGGGGCAGTTATGGCGATTCTGATGGAGCGTGTGCGCTGGCTTTATCGCGCTTTCTATCCGCTGATGGTGGCATCTCAGACGATTCCGACGATCGTGATTACGCCCGTGATCGTCCTGCTGTTCGGTTTCGGCACCTGGCCCCGTCTGCTGGTCGTTGTTCTGGTCTGCTTCTTTCCGCTGACACTCAGTTTTCTGCAGGGACTCTACACCGTTGATCCGGATCTTATCCGGCTTATGCGCACGATGGGAGCAAGCGAGCCGGAGACGCTTTTGCATGTGAAAGTGCCGTCAGCGCTGCCCGCATTTTTTGCCGGCCTGAAGATATCCGCCACGTACTGCGTGACGGCGGCCGTTTTGTCCGAATGGTCCGGTTCCGGATTGGGGCTTGGCGTCTATATGATGCGCACCAAGCGCTCTTATGCCTACGATCGAATGTTTGCCTCGATCGTCTGGATCGT
>DUPJ01000174.1 GCA_012838355.1 Clostridiaceae bacterium | reverse complement strand
CAGGCGTTCGCCGCTCAGATCCCCCCATGCCAGCCGGCGGGTCTGCGCCATCAGGCCGGGAGCATGCCCGATCACCGCGATGCGGGCACGCTCATCTGCCACAAAAACAGGAACATAACCGATGTCACGGAACGGCTTATTCATGTCGTGTGCGGCAATCTGAAACCGGATTGCTTCCAGTTCCTCATTCATGGCACAGCCTCCATGGTAGTCCAAATAGCGTTTCCGCGAGGTTTTACCCTGTGATGAGACAGAAGGGATGGCCGTCCGGATCGAGCAGGGTCATGCCGTGATCACCCATGAACTGAGCCTTTGCCTTCGCTGCACCAAGGGACAGCGCACGTTCAACCGCCTTGTCCAGATCGTCGACAAGAAAGTCGAGATGCATCATCTGACCTTGTCCCTCAGTGCCCTCCGGCCAGGACGGAGCGACATAATCCAGATCCGCCTGAAAGCCGATGGAATGGGTACCGCTTTCGTCGCCGATCTGTGTCCATTCGTCATCTTCGAAAAGTCGCTTCCAGCCCAGAAGTTTCTCATAGAATGCCGGTGTTTTCTCCATGTTCGGAACGTCAATGACGATGCCGTGCAGCTTGATATTCATGCTATTCACCTCAATCCGTCATGATTATTGAATCGATGCAGTGAATAAATAATACATCTAATACGTGCCGAAAAACCGTACGCACGTCACAGGTCAAACGATTTCGGCGCACAAAAAAGACTGCCGTCTCGCGACGCACAGTCTTTTTTGCGGCCGATGCCGGGGAGCGCATGGACGGGCAGCTGACTTCTGCTATGTCAGCTCCTTCAGTAAAGCTTCCGTTGAAACAAGCCACTGGGGAATCGATGCGCGCACCGTTACGAGCGGGTCAACCACCTGAGAAATCTTTGCGTCAACCGTCAGACTGGCCAGCAGATACGCGTCTTCCCACATCAGCGAAAAGGAAGCAGCCAGCAAATCGACGGCAACCTTCATGGCATCTTTCAGCGCTGCTTCCAGCGTGGGACCGGAAGCGATAATCTGTGTCGCATCGGCAGTCTGCAGTATCGGCCAGACTGCGCGTTTGTTTTTCACGACGGTCAGTCGAACAAACACATCCGCCGGAATCTCCAATCCCGTAAAGCAGATTTCACCGTCACCCATCAAGCCGTGGCAGTCGCCAAGCGCAAACAGTGCACCCGGCTGACGCACGGGAAAGTAGACCGTATGGCCCTTCACGATCTCATTCGTGTCCATGTTGCCGCCGTGCCTGAACGGTGTATCCGTCGGACACGGGCCGTCCTCATCACCCGGCGCGACACCGATCACGCCGATCATGGGACGAAGGGGCAGCCGAATGCCCTTGAACACGGCTTCACCGTTTTCCACAGGTATCACGCGCACAATGGCTTCTTTTGCTTCCTCGCTTAAAATGCCTTCACCGGGCACAACGGCCGCCACACCCTGTGCCTGCACATCGATGGCGAGAATATCAACCCGGAGCAGATCGCCCGGTTCGGCGCTGCGCACATAAACAGGCCCTGTTGCAGGATTCAGCCGGTCATGGTCAATGCCGTCAAGCACATGCGATTCCAGTTGAACCTGCTGATAGAAGCAGTCGTTGCTTTCAAAATGAACGATCTCTCCGCTCTCCACTTCCAGAACGGGCGTCATATCCGGTGAAAATGCGTACACAACGTGTTCGCCGCTTACTTTCTGCATACAGTACTCCTCCGTTTTCGCCACGAAATGCGAGCATCCAATTCAACAAGATAATTTCACATCCTGATATTGCCTGCCTGCTTCTTACGTTTTGGACTTCAGAATAAACAAGACACCGCGTTAAGGCAAAACATAAACAGAGATGATATCAGTTATTCATACATGATTCTTCAAGTACATATTGATGTTCGCTTTGCCGCAATTTCCATTATGATGAGCGTGACAACGCTCAGCCGAGTGTTTCAGACTTGACCAAAGGAAGGCACTTAATATGGATTTGCTCAGTATCGGCGAAATGCTCATCGATTTTTTGCCAGGAGATACGCCCGGCAGCTATCTGCAAAACTTCGGCGGTGCCCCGGCCAATCTCGCGATAGCCGCGGCCAGGAATGGTCTGAAAACGGGATTTTGCGGCAAAGTCGGAGACGATTTCTTTGGCCGGTTTCTGCAGGACACGCTGCGCGGCAACGGCGTAGAGGTTTTGTGCCGGGATAAAACGGCTGAGGCCGTGACTACCATGGCATTTGTCAGTCTGGCTGAAAACGGTGAACGGACCTTTACGTTTGCGAGAAAACCGGGAGCCGATATGTTTCTCACCCGTGAGGACCTTCCCCCTTCCCTGATAAAACAAACGTCCGTCCTGCATGCCGGGTCCGTGTCCCTGTCGAAAGGGCCGGCTGCCGATGCGACCGTTTATGCTCTGGAAACGGCCCATGCATTGGGAAAACAGGTCAGTTTTGACATCAATTACCGGGATATGCTCTGGGACCATGACCGTGAATCGGCCAGACACGCCGTTCGAAACATTCTGCCTTTTGTTGACTGGCTTAAGGCATCGGATGAGGAAGTAGACTTTCTTGACGGGGAAGCGAACATTCCATTCCTGATCGAGGCGTATGATCTGGCCTTTGTCGTCGTGACGCTTGGCGCGAAAGGCGCCCGTGCCTATTTCAACGGTCAGGTGCTCGACGTTGCCGGCATTCCCGCCCGTGCCACCGACACGACCGGTGCCGGCGATGCTTTCTGGGGCGGTGTCATCTCCAGCCTGATCCTTCAGGGCGTCGCCGGACCTGCCGATCTCAGCGCGTCCGTCCTGATGCAGGCCATGCGCTACGGCAATGTGTCAGGGCACCTCTCTGTGCAGCAAAAAGGAGCGATCGCCTCGCTGCCGGATCGGGCGACGATTGAGGAGCACGTCCGGCGCATCTACGGCTGAATGACGCTACCGGCTGTCATTCCAGCCGTACTCACCCACCATTTCGACAAACCGGACCTGTCCGAGGCTTCGTTCTGAGAGCGTGCCGCGTTCATCTCTCGTGATGAGAAGCAAATCCTGAACCGAAGGCGGCCCGACCGGCACAATCATGCGGCCGCTCGGGGCCAGCTGGCCGATCAGCGCCAGCGGTTTTTTCCCCGCGGCGGCCGTGACGATAATGCGGTCGAACGGTGCGTATTCCTGCCAGCCGGCACTGCCGTCAGCGATCAGGAAAACGATGTTGTCATAACCCAGCTGCGTCAGCCGTTTCTCTGCCTTTCTGGCTAAAGCCGACACTCTTTCAACCGTATAAACCCTGGCCGAAAACTCGGCCAGCAGTGCCGTTTGAAAGCCGGAACCGGTTCCAATTTCAAGCACCCGGCTGTCTTTTTCAGGCGACAGCAAGCGAGTCATTTCCAGGACGAGGGACGGCTGCGAGATCGTCTGTTCGTACCCGATCGGAAGCGGGGCATCACAATCGGCAAGCGCCTTGTATGGGCCGTTCAGAAAAAAGGCTCGATCCAGCGTCGAAAAAAATTCTGTCAGCGCTCTTTCATCCATAAATGATTCTTTATCCGCAAAAAATCATGGCTGCGGATCCGTACCTTGCACCATCATTTCATGCATCGGCCCTGCGGTTTCATCAGGCATTGCCAGCCCCGGATCCAACGATCCCAAAATAGAAAAGCCAGGCAGCACCAATGATCAGGATCTTCACCCATTTGCTCATCGCTTTATTCTCAGCAACGAGTATCGTCAGCGGCACCGGGAACACGAAAATCCAGCCTAAGACCCAAAGCCATGTCTTCCTTTTCCTGAGAGGAGCAGGCGTTGCTGCGACATGGATATCGGCCTGACGATCGCTGAATTCATAACGGCCTGCAACATATGTTGTGCCGGTCTATCGCGGCATCACAATGCAGGCACACCTGTTTTCACCGGTGTGAACCGCCGTCGTTACCAGATGTGATGCACATGCTCTTTGATCATCGTGCGATACACGTCGTCGATCGCATCGAGCTGTGCCGGTGTCAAGTCATTCTGTGATGAAACGTCAGTATTTCTTTCGATTTGCGATGGGGCACTGGCTCCGGTAATGACACAGCTGACTTCAGCTCTGCGCAAAATCCACTTGAGCGCAGCAGATGCCAGAGAAACATCGGGACCCAATTTGCTTTGCAGTGCTTTGACGGCATCAAGCCCCAGCTCAAAGGGAACACCTGCAAACGTCTCGCCCCGGTCAAATGACTCGCCTTTCCGGTTGAAGAATCGATGATCGTTGGTGCCGAAGACGGTGTCGCGCGAAAATTTGCCGGTCAGCATGCCGCTGGCCAGCGGCACGCGGCAGATGATGCCGACATTTCGTTCCTTTGCCATGGGGAAGAGCAATTCTTCAGGACGCTGGCGAAAAACATTGTAGATCACCTGAATCGATGCAACACCATCGTATTCAAGTGCCTTGAGCCCTTCCTCAACGCGCTCGATGCTCACGCCGTAGTGCTGAATTTTTCCTGACTTCTGAAGCTTATCAAGGCAGTCGAAGACCTCGGGATTATAGTAAACATCTGTCGGCGGACAATGAAGCTGCACCAGCTGAAGTGATTCCACGCCCATTCGGCCAAGACTATCCTCGACGAAATCGGTTATTGCCCGGCACGTATACTTCTGCGCAGTATGAGGCGACAGCTGGCGCCCGCATTTTGTTGCCACGATGACTTTGCCGCCCTTATCCCTGATGAACGGTCCGAGCGCTTTTTCACTCAGCCCGTCATTGTATACGTCTGCCGTATCGTAGAAATTGACGCCGCTATCGAAAGCCGTTTCAAGGGTTTCTCTCGCCACCTTCGGATCAAAGGCGTCACCCCACTTCGCTCCGAGCTGCCAAGTTCCAAGTGAGATCTCTGATACGTTGAAGCCAGTCTTTCCCAATACTCGATAATTCATTTCGCTTTCTCCTTCTGTCGTGCTGACCGTTCGCTGATCTGATGAAGTATCTGTGCACATGGTGTGTGTCTGTTTGCCAGATGTGCATCTTGCCGGCCAAGCGGGCCGTCAAATCCGGATGCGTTTCGCCGCTGCTCACTTTTTGCCAGCGCAACACCCCTATCCATTATACATAGTTCATGACGTTGCCCATGATCGATGCGCAAAAGAACCTGAAACCCCTTGCAGGCAATTTTGAAGTATTTCCCCATTCAGAACGAAGGGCAAGCATTTTTACGTTATAAACAAGCTGCCAACCGTTCGTGAGTTTCTCGTTGTGCTGTCAGAACAGGCCAGCCTGCCTT
>DUPJ01000173.1 GCA_012838355.1 Clostridiaceae bacterium | reverse complement strand
CATTTGCAGGTTTCGGTGTTTCACATTCCGCACCCCGACAGGAGCGAGCGTCATGTGCATCAGCACAATATCGGCAATGAGCTGATTTTCGCGGTCAGCGGCAAGGTTAATGTCATGATCGATGAAAAAGTGTATGAACTGAGCGCCGGGCAGGGCATTGTATTCAACTCGGATGTTGAGCATGTGATTTACGAAGCAGGGGAGCCCACTACATTACTGTTAATTTCGTCGCCGCCGTACGGCAACGACTGAGATAAAAAATTGGAATCGGTCCATTAATTGGGGACACTATCGGAGGACGATAGAGGATGCTGAAAGCAGTCTATTACACGAATCAGTTCTTTGCCGGCATCGGCGGCGAGGACAAGGCAGACATCGGCCTGTTCAGCCTTGATGAAGCCAAAGGCCCGGCAGTCGGGCTGGACGGTTTATGGAAGGGCGACATGAAGGTCGTCAGAACGATTTATTGCGGCGACAATTACGTCAATGTGGATGCGCGCTTTGATGAGATCAAAGATTCGCTTCTGGAAAAAGTGAAGGAAGCGGATGCAGACGTTTTCGTCGCCGGCCCGGCATTTAATGCCGGCCGCTACGGTGTGGCCTGCGCGAAAGTCTCGGCTCTGGTCAAAGAAAAGCTCGGACTGCCGGTCGTGACAGCGATGTGGCACGAGAATCCGGCTGTGTCGCTGTATCAGGATCAGGTGACGATTTTGTCATCCACCGAGACGGCTGCCGGCATGCGAGCCTCGCTCCCGGCCCTGGCCGCTTTTGCCATGAAGCTTGCGAAGGGCGAAAAAATCGGCTCTGCCGCTCAGGAAGGCTACTTTCCCACCGGCCGCCGCTACAACGAATACGTTGAAAAGATCGGCGGCGTCCGCGTTGTTGACATGCTGCTCGACAAGCTGAACGACCGCCCCTATAAGACGGAAATTCCGCTGCGCGAGTCAGCCAGCGTCACACCGGCGAGCCCGATCGCAAATCTGAAGGAGGCGACGATTGCGCTGATCACGACGGGCGGTCTTGTGCCGAAGGGCAATCCGGACAGCCTGAAACAGGCGTTTTCGGTGGCGCACGGCAAATACGCGCTCGATGACAGTGTCGCTTTGGACTCGGCCCATTTCGAGTCGATCCACGGGGGCTATGACACCACCTGCGCGAGTGCCGAGCCGAATCGCCTCATCCCCTACGATGCGCTTCACGAAGCGCTGGAAGAAGGTCAGATCAAGTCGATATTCCCGTATTTTCTGACGACGTGCGGCATCGGCACCAATGTGAAGAGCAGCCGCCTGATCGGTCAGGCCATGATCAAGGATTTGCAGGAAGGGCAGGTGTCAGGCGCAATCCTGACCACGACCTGAGGCACCTGTACTCGTTGCGGTGCAATGATAGCAAATGAATTGGACAAAGCCGGTATCCCGGTCGCGATTATCACGGCCTTCAAGTCGATAGCCTTCAACGTCGGCGGCAACCGGATCATCAACGGCGGCAAGTTTACGTCGCCGGCCGGCAATCCGGATCTTCCGCCCGAACGCGAGAAGGCTTTCCGCAGGCAACTGGTAGATCTTGCTCTGAAGGCGATCCAGGAGCCGATCGAAGCGCAGAAAATCTACAATGTTGAAGAGGCGTAGTGCATATGAAGATGAATAAAGTATTGGAGCGACACTATTTCGACATCAGGGATGCGAAATTCGGCAATACGACAAAACTGGCCGACGGCGTTCTCACGATCAGCAAGGATGAGCTTCGGGAAAAAGTAAAGCGGCTGCTGAAGCATGTTGCGAGCATTGATTTTGAACTTGTGAAACCGGGCGAAAACACGCGCATCATCCATCTGCTCGATACGCTCACCCCCATGATCAAGCGGTCGGGAGACGGACAGGTCTACCCGGGACACTTCAGTGATCCGGTGATGGTCGGAAGCGGCGAGACGAATGTGCTGAAGGGGTTCAGCGTTATGGAGAGCTGTGCCCTGCCCTGGGAGGAGAGCAGTGCGAGCAGCGGTCTTTTGTATCCTCGCGATGCGATCATGGAGATGACCGGCCCGATCGCCAAAATGACGCCTTTTTATGAAACGATCAATCTGGTCATCACGTACCAGCTGCATGAGGGCAAATCGAGCCACGAATACGATGAGGAGATCCGCGCGATCGGCATAAAAGTTGCGCTGAGCCTCGCCGAACTGACACTCGATCAGAAGCCGGACAGAAGCGAAACGTATTCGATTGATGAGGTCAATCCGGATCTGCCGAATGTAGTGCTGGTCTGGCAGTGCCAGAATCAGGGTGTGTATGCGAATACACTTTTGTACGGTGTGCCGATTGATGAAATCGTGCCGACCATCCTCCATCCGAATGAGATGCTGGACGGTGCAGTGGTCAGCGACAATCTGGCGTGGCCGCTGCACAAGGTGCCGACTTACACCCACGTCGACCATCCGATCGTGCGCGAACTCTACCGCCGGCACGGCAAAGACCTGAACTTCCGCGGCGTCATATTCTGCCGCAGTCACAATCCGACGAACTGGCACAAGTCGAGATGTGCGAACATGGTGGTCAAACTGGCGCAGTACCTTGCTGCAGACGGCCTGATCATGGCCTGGGAAGGCGGCGGAAACGCGGCCATCGACGGCATGCTGACGATTCAGTGTGCGGAACAGCACGGCATAAAGAGTGCGACCATCACGTTTGAATTCGGCGGCGATGACGGGACGGAAGGTGTTCTGCTCGTTGACGACGTCCCGGAAGCAAATGCGATCGTCAGCGGCGGCTCGATTGAAAAAGTCATCCAACTCGACGCAGTTGAACGTGCCGTCGGCGGTGATACACTTCGCCTTGATAAGGAAAAGGGCGGCTACTTTCCGCCGGCAACGTCGGCGATCAGCTTCGACCAGTCGATTCACCTGTACATGGCTGCCAATCAGGCGGGCCACAGTACGCAGGCCGGTGTCGACTATTAAGCAATAGGATCGCTGGTTGTGACTGAATAGAAGAATGCTAATAACATCATGTCGGCCGGTTGTCAGAACACCTGATGACCGGCCGGCTTTAGCTGCGCGGATAGAGCGTGTCGAAGAGATGCAGGCCGCCTGCTGTGCAAAAAATGCTGTCGCGGATCGATGTTCTGGCATCGTCCTTCAAATCGTGTTCGAAAATATTGACGAGAAAATCGGCTTCCACCAGGATCTGGTAATCGAGTCCGTCAATGTCGTGATACGTGTGGTGATGAGCGATCAAATAGCAGACGCGCTCAATCTCGGATGCTTCATATTCGAGTGAGTGGAGAAGCCGCTCGGCGACGGGCGGTCCTTCGATTTGCTGATATTCGCCTGCAGCGCTGCCAAATTTTTCGAGGCTTGGCCGTATGCCGATATCATGGACGACGGCTGCTGTGTGCAGAATTCGGTAGGTTTTGTCGTCGAGCTTTTCCCTCCGTCCGATAAGTTCGGCAAAGGACGTGACTTTCAGAAAATGCTGTATGCGCTGCGGGCAGTTTTCTTCGTACGCCGTCATCTGCCAGATTAAGCGGTCATGCTGGTCCACGTTTCGTCTCCTTCTTCTTGCGGCCATTTCTCTCAGTATAGCGCGTGCCGCATGCGAAAATTATGGAAGAAGCCGGTGATCTGGAGCGGGCGTCTCGCTATTAGGCGATTGCTCATGCCGGGGCAGCTAAATGATGTGTCAGTCCTCCCGGCTTTCTTCCTCCTGTTCAAGACGGTTCATCCAGGCGTTCCGGTCAAATGCGTATTCTGCCCGTTCGCCGCCGACAAGGGGAGGTCTTGAGTGGAGGCAGGTGACATGTGCAGCGCCAATCTCCGTGATGCCCGGCCGAAAGGGTATCTGAACGTATTTGACGAACTGGCCGATGCTTGTATCGCCGATATCAATGCCGGCGTCAGCCTGCACGCTGCTGACGACCACCGGATCTTTTGCGAACGCGTACGCCGCCACAGCTGCGCTCCCGCCTGCGTCAAATGCCGGTACGACCGATACTTCACTCAGGTTGAACCGCTCCCGCGCTTCCCGCTCCACTACAAGCGACCGGTTGATGTGCTCACAGCCCTGCACAGCGAGCCAGATCCCGCGATCGGTGAAAATACGAAGCAGTGTCTCCACGACGACTTTTCCCGTGAGCGGACTCGATCCGTGACCGATGCGGTGCCCCATGATTTCACTGCTGCTGCAGCCGAGCACGACGAGACTGCCGGCTTTCAGATCGGCTGCCTCAATCAGGGCTTCGGCAACAGTTGTCAGGTTTGAGAGTATGTCGTTATAAAAATCGGTTGTGTTATCGTTCATGTCAACTCCAGGCGGAAAATTTGCTTCTCTTTCTATTCTAGACCGATATTCTGAATCTGTGGTAGTCTCCGTAACCGACCGCCCTGAGGCAGTATCTGAGTGTCTCGTTCAGTGTCTCATCGCCGAGTCTGCAATACTGCGGCCTCCTCGCCGGCAAACGCGTTACACTGTAACAGCAGTGATCGTTCACATTCAATAACCGGTACGGGAATGAATGCTCTGACACCAGGAGGTACCCCATGATCATCAAAGCGCTAGCAGAAAACACATCAAGCGACGCAGCACTCGGTGCTGAGCACGGTCTCAGCGTTTACATCGAGACCGATCATCACAAGATTCTCTTTGACACGGGTGCCAGCGGCCTGTTTGCAAAAAATGCGGCGACGCTTGGCGTCGATTTGGGTGCTGTGGATATCGTTGTGAT
>DUPJ01000014.1 GCA_012838355.1 Clostridiaceae bacterium | reverse complement strand
CTTTGCCGATGATGATTTCCGCCTGTCCCTCGTTGTAGCTGTCGGCCGTATCGAAAAAATTCACACCGTCCGCCAAGGCGCTGCCAATCAGGTCAATACCTTCCTTTTCCGGTATCCTGCCGCCAAAAGTCATGGTACCGAAACAGATTTTCGACACATTCAGGTTTGTTCCGGGCACGGTATATTTTTCCATTGATTTCAGGCTCCTCTATGCTGTCTGCACTGAGTTTACCACTTAATGCGCGTGGCCCGCCAAGCGCCCCGATCCGCATGATTATCGGCGGTTCTGTGACATCGTGCAGTCCGCATCGCCGCTCGTTTCGCTCGCACGATACGCCTGTTTGACAGGGACAAGCCAAGCCCTTACGGTTAGTCTCATGACGATTCGAACACTGGACAAACATGAAATTGCCAATCTGTATGACACTGAACTGAAATCCCACTTTCCGCCGTCTGAGCTGAAACGGCTCGACCGGATTCACCGCCTCGTCGATCAGGGGCTGTATCGCGTCGCGGCGCTCTTCGACAATGACCGGCGAAACGCCTACGCGTTCACGGCCGGTCCGGAGAAGAGCCTCCAGCTGCTCGACTATTTTGCCGTCAGGCGAAGCCTGCGCGGCCAAGGCGTCGGCAGCCGGTTTCTGCATGATCTGAAAAAACACGGCGACGCAACCGATTATATGGTCGAGGTCGAATGCGCAGACGCGGCCGCCGACCCGGCCGAAAAGCGGACGCGCAGGCGCCGGATTGACTTTTATCTGCAAAATGGGGCACGCATGACGCCGGTCCGGTCACAGCTCTTCGGCGAGACATTCCGCATTATGGTGCTGCCCGTCAAAGCTGGCATTCAGCGTGATGCCCGTGATGTGGCAGCGCGTTATCGCTCGCTCTACCGGCGCATGTTTCCGGAAGGCTTGTCGGCGGAGCAGATGACGGTCACCATCGCGCCGGACAAATAGGCCGGCAACCGCAAAAAAACACTTGACGTTTCGTTTTTCCGGGTTTACTCTGCACTAAACCGAAGATCCGGGAAAGTACCCGCAGCGTGTTGTCTCACAGAGAGTCGCCGGCGATGAGAATGCGACAGAGAACCGTGCGGTGAATGGGCCGGTGAGGGCAGATTGAAAGATCCCCCTGGGGATCGAGTAGACGAGACGAACGGATGCGCCGTGAAAGCATCAGCACATGATTGTGTGCGCAAAGTGGGCATGGTTTCATGTCAAGCCGGGTGGCACCGCAGAAGCAACGCTTTTGTCCCAGCAAAAAATTGTTGAGGGCAATGGCGTATTTTATTGCCCGGAAGGAGTAAACCATGAAAAAGGACATGCCGTACAAAACGTACCTCGCCGAACACGAGATGCCGACCGCCTGGTACAACATGAAAGCGGACATGACAGAAAAACCGGACCCGATGCTCAATCCGGGCACGAAAGCGCCGCTGACTGTTGACGAACTGGCCGGAATTTTCAGTTTTGAAATGGCGAAACAGGAGCTGGATGCCGAAAACCGCTTCATCCCGATTCCGGACGAAATCCGCGAATTTCTCCTGATGTATCGGCCGACGCCGCTCGTGCGCGCGTATTTTCTGGAGGAGGCGCTCGAGACGCCGGCCAGAATTTTCTACAAGTACGAGGGCGGCAATACGTCGGGCAGTCATAAGCTGAATACGGCGATTGCGCAGGCGTATTACGCAAAAAAGCAGGGATTGAAGGGACTGACGACCGAAACGGGTGCCGGACAGTGGGGCACGGCCCTGGCGATGGCCTGTGCCTATCTTGATCTGGATCTTCATGTGTTCATGGTCAAATGCTCCGCTCTGCAAAAGCCGTACCGGAAAATCGTGATGGAAACGTACGGCGCCAACGTCTACCAGTCACCTTCGACCATAACCGAAGCGGGCAGGGCGATTCTGGCCGCCGATCCCGAGTGCAGCGGCAGTCTCGGCACGGCTATTTCGGAAGCCGTTGAATTTGCCCTGAAGGATGGCGGATACCGCTACTGCCTCGGCAGCGTGCTCGATCAGGTGCTTTTGCACCAGTCGATCATCGGGCTGGAAACGGACGCGGCACTGAAAAAGCTCGGCGTCGTCCCCGATATCGTGATCGGCTGCGCCGGCGGCGGCTCGAATCTGGGCGGCCTGATTGCACCGTTTGTCAAAGACAAAATGGCGGGCAAAACGTCGCCGCGCCTGATTGCCGTTGAACCGGCATCGTGCCCGTCACTGACTAAAGGCGAGTACCGCTACGATTTCTGCGACCTTTCGGAAGTCACGCCGCTCGCCAAAATGTATACGCTCGGGCACGACTTCATTCCGGCTCCCGGCCATGCCGGCGGACTGCGCTATCACGGGATGAGCCCGATTCTCTCCAAGCTGTATCACGACGGCCATATGGAGGCGAGATCGATCACGCAGAAAGAGACGTTTGATGCGGCCACGTTTTTTGCCAAACACGAGGGTACACTGCCGGCACCCGAATCGGCGCACGCGATTGCGATCGCCGTCGAAGAGGCGAAGGCCTGCCGCGAATCGGGCGAAGCAAAGAATATTGTGTTCGGCCTGACAGGCAACGGCACGTTCGACCTGGCGGCATACGACGCCTACCGCAAAGGTCTGCTCGACTAAACCTTTCGCTTCAGCGAATCGAGATCCGGCCAGGTCATCCGGCCGGATTTTTTGCTTTCATCGTAGTGGTGCAGCACCTGCTTCACGAGCGGTGCCAGCACCACGAGCGCAATGATGTTCGGCAGCGCCATCAGGCCCATAAAAAGGTCCGCCAGAAGCCAGATGACGGTCGGATCGATCAGGGTGCCGACGACCAGAAAACCGAGTGAAATGACCTTAAAGCTGCTCACCACAATCTTCTTGTCTCCGGCCAGATACTTGACGTTCGACTCGGCAAAGAAATACCAGCCGACGATCGTCGTCAGCGCGAACGCCGTCAGTGAGACGGACAGAAAGGCGCCGCCGAGCGAACCGAAACCCTGTATGAATCCGTTCTGCGTCATCAGCGTGGCGGTCTTCTCCATTTCGGCTGCCGGGATCGCAGCGTTGTAGCTGCCGGACACGAGATTGACCATAACGGTGGAAAGGCAGATCATGAAGGTGGAGATAAACACGCCGATCATGGCGATGAAGCCCTGTTCAGCCGGATGATCCGTCTTGGCCACGGCGTGCGAATGCGGGGTCGAGCCCATGCCGGCCTCGTTTGAAAAGAGACCTCTGGCAAGTCCGAAGCGGATCGTCTCCTGCACCGTGATGCCGAGCACACCGCCGCCGATTGCCTGCGGTGAAAAAGCGCCGACAACGATCATGCGGAGGGCAGGCAAAAATGTGCCGATATTGATCACGATCAGGATGATGCTGCCGAGAATGTAGGCGAAGGCCATGACCGGCACGACCTTTTCCGTGAAACTTGCGATCCGGCTCATGCCGCCCGTGAGAATCATGCCGACTGCCGCCAGGAGCCCGACGGTGACCCACGTGCCGTTCAGATTGAACGACGTGCTGAGGGAGGTGACGACGGCGCTCGACTGTACCATAATGCCGACCACGCCGAGCGCGATCACGCAGATGACGGCCATAATGGCCGCCAGTGCCTTCGATCCGAGCCCGTTTCGGATGTAGTACGCCGGTCCGCCGACCAGCTCACCGTTCTTCTCCTCGCGGTACATCTGAGCCAGAACGGCTTCGGAAAAAATGGTGGACATGCCGAGAAACGCCGACAGGATCATCCAGAACGCGG
>DUPJ01000172.1 GCA_012838355.1 Clostridiaceae bacterium | reverse complement strand
TGGCCCTGGCCGTCTCGGCAAGTTCCGCGCTGTCCTTATAGTCACCCAGCGCCTCAAGCGCCACGACGGCTTCGTCCAGCTTATCCTCGTCCAGAAGGCTTCTTGCAGCCACGTAATCGGGCTCCATCAGCTGTTCGTGGGCACGCAGAAGCAGTTCGGCGCTGTCACGGTGGTCGCCCAGTTGTTCGAATGCGGCGATGGCATCTTCCGTCTTCTCTGCTTCAAGCAAGGCCACCGCCTCGTCATAAGCCAGATCGAGAATCTTTGTCTCGGCTTCAAGAACTTTTGCGGCGCTGTCGCTGTAATCACCCAGTGCGCCAAAGGCGGCAATGGCATCTTCATAACGCCCGTCGGCGAGGAGATCGGCGGCGCGCAGATAATTCGTCTCGAGTATCTGCGCGTCACTGTCCCGGTATCCGTCGAGTGCTTCAAACGCGGCGATCGCTTCGTCGTACTTTCCTTCGGACTGCAAAGCGATTGCCTCGCCGTAGCGCTGATTCGGCTGGAACACGTTCGCATACAGAAGCCAGACGGCCACGGCCAGAATGGCCACCACGACAACCCCGATCAGTACCCGGTTTCCTGCAATGTCCTTAACGGCTTTCACCGGTTCGCTCTTATCTTTACCTTTGTTTTGTCCCATTGTCGTTTGCCTCCTGTTCACGTCATTCAACCTGCTGCCTGCATTATACCGCGAGACGGCATACCGTTAATCTGCACAATTAACCAAAATCCTACGATTCAGTTATTGTGACCGATTCCATCAGCGGCATCTCGAGCGGACGGTTCCAGTCTGCTGCACCGGTCGTCTCCACGTCACCGATTCTGGCCAGCACGTCAAAGCCGTCCAGCATCGTGCCGAACGCGGCATAGCCGCCGTCCAGATGCGGCGCATCCTCCAGCATGACAAAAAACTGCGTGCCGGCGGAATCCGGATCCTGCGATCTGGCCATGGACAAGGTGCCTTTGACATGCTTCAGCGGATTATTGACGCCGTTCGACAGGAATTCGCCCTTGATATGATGGTCGCTGTCGCCTGTGATGCTGTTCGTTTTCGATCCGCCCTGGATGACAAATCCCTTGACAATGCGGCAGAATCCGAGCCCGTCATAAAACCCGGACGTGGCCAGCGTGACGAAATTGTCGACCGTAATCGGCGCCGCCTCGCGGTCCAGTTCAAACCGCATGGTGCCGTAATCTTTCACGTTGATGGTTGCTTCAATCATGTTCATGTCTCTCTTTCATTAGTAGGTTCATTGTATGCGATGCACGCACACGCGTCACGACGCGTAGCATACAGAACGAAATCGAGCGCTGAAAAACGCTCAGCCGACGACCAGGCGATTCGTCTTTTTGAGAAATCTTGCGGGGATCGGCCGGTCCAGCTTCCAGACGATGCTCATCGGTCGGGATCCTTCGTGGCGCATATAGTTTGCCGTGCCAAGAAACGTGTACGGCGAGGCCAGCCCGCTCGCCTGATCGACTTTGAAGTCGCGCACAAAGAGCAGAACCCGATATCCGCGCCGGCCGTGCTCGATGTAGCGTCTGCCCGTCTCAGACTCAGCCGAGGTCGTGCTCTGGCTCTGCCAGTGAAACAGCCGCTCATTGATCGAGTAATCCCTGTACATGGTCGTCGGCGTGTAATCATCCTCCGACTTATGCAGGGTGACGAGCAGGACATCGAGCTTTTTGTCCGGCAGATGCTTGACGCCCTCGCGAATGCTTGCCGGTTTGGGCACATCGAGTGCCGCGAACAGCTGATCCCGCGAGTATGAGGCGTACACATCGAGCGGCAGGTCCAGATCCCCCGCCAGCGGCTCATCGACGAAATCGATTCTGTCATACCGAATCTTCAGAATATCGAGACACTCGCTGCGAAGCGGCAAAACCGAACGAAGCGCATGAAGAAAGTCTGCGGCCTCGCGAAACCAGTTGCTGCCGTCGTCATTCGGCTTCACGGTAAGCCAGAACATGCGAAACATGCGCCTTTCGGCAACGCTCATCGCCCGCAGACCGTGCTGCACCAGGTCCAGGAGGAACGTGATGAAACGCTCGCTGTCAAGGAGTGCCAGCTTGGCGAAGGCCTTGGTCGCCGTCGCTTCGATCGGCGTCTCGAAATCGGGCAGGACACCGGCATCGGCAGATAGTCGGGAGAAACTCGCATGCCGGTACACGGCCGGCAGATCAAGGTGGTGGAAGTGCAGAAAAGCACAGAGCGAAAGTGTCTGCCCGCTGTCCATTTCAAACGACCCGATAAGGGAGATGAGCATCTGACGCTGACTGTAGGCGCGCCGGATGTTTCGCAGGATATGTTCCTGAGCCGTCTTTTCGAGCTGGATGAACGAGCCTCTCGGAACGGATGGAAAACCTTTGTCGATTTCCTTTTTCAGTCCGCCGCTTCGCGTTTTCGAAAGGAGCGCGTCGAACTTTTCTTCAAAACGGTAGTGGCGGTTGGCCTGTCCGATGAAATCGAGCACGGTCAGGCAATCCTTGCCTTCCGCCAGCCGCAGCCCGCGGCCGAGCTGCTGCAGAAAGACTGTGAGTGATTCGGTCGGCCGCAAAAAGAGAACGGTATTGACCTCAGGCAAATCGACGCCTTCGTTGTAGATGTCGACGACGAAGATAAATGTGATCTCGCCGGTATTCAAGCGAGACTGAGCCGACTGACGCAGATCCCGCGGCGACCCGCCGTGAAGGCACATGGAAGGGATGCCGGCCGCATTGAAGCGCGCCGCCATGAAGGCGGCATGCTCGACCGACACGCAAAACCCGATGCCTTTGACATCGGATATGTCGGCGACGTATTTCCGGACCGACGCGATGATCAGAGCAGCCCGCTTTTCAGCGGCCAGACCGGACATGGTGTAGATAGCAGACAGTTCGTTTCGGTCGTACCCGCCTCTCGTCCAGGAAAGCGATTCCAGTGACGTCGGATCGGCCACGCCGAAGTAGTGAAAAGGACTGAGCAGTTTCCGTTCAATCGCTTCGGCCAGACGGATTTCGGCGGCGATCCTGTGATCGAAATAGCCGAGAATGTTCTGCCCGTCCATGCGTTCCGGCGTGGCCGTCAGGCCGAGCAGTATCTTTGGCTTGAAGTGTTCCAGGAGACGGCGGTATGACGGTGCCGCCGCATGGTGAAACTCGTCGACCACGATGTAATCGAAATAATCGGCGGAAAACACCTGCCACAGCTGCCGTGCGTTGATCGTCTGAATCGAGGCGAACAGATGGTCGGCCAGAGCCGGCTGATGCTGACCGGCCATAAGGTCACCGAAATTCTCGTCCTTCAGGATCATGCGGAACGTATTGAGACTTTGCCGCAGAATTTCTTCGCGATGTGCGACGAAGAGGAGACGCGGCTTTTCCGGCAGACGGCCGTCGTGGAACTGCTTGTAGTCGAACGCGGAGATAATCGTCTTCCCTGTGCCGGTCGCGGCCACGACCAGATTTCGGCAGCGGCCGTGGCGGATGCGTTCCGACTGCAGCTTGTCGAGTATCTCCTGCTGGAAGTGATACGGCCGGATCGTAAAAAACGTGAACGGCAGCTCGGCAGACCGGTGGTGGCGTTCCGCCAGAACGGCCCTGATGAAGCGGCCTCTTTCAGCTTCGCCGTAAGGGGCGAATTCGGCATCGTTCCAGTACGACTCGAACGTCGCCGCAATCTTCTCGAATGTTTCCGGCTGTTCTCTGACGCTCAGTTTGATGTTCCATTCGAGTCCCGACGTCATGGCCGGCGCTGACATATTCGATGACCCGACATACGCCGTCGTAAATCCCGAATCGCGATGGAAGACATACGTCTTGGCATGCAGCCTCGTCCGCTTCGTGTCGTAGCTGACCCTGATCTCGGTATGCGGCAGCTCGAGCAGGCAGTCGAGCGCCTTCACATCGGTTGCACCGAGATACGACGTCGTGATGATGCGAAGCCGGCCGCCGCGCGCGGCAAACGCGCGCAGAGCGTCAAGCATGAGACGAAGGCCGCTCCACTTGATGAAGGAAACAAGCATGTCAATCCGATCGGCCGAATGGATTTCGCGGATGAACTCGCCCTCCAGCGACGGTTCATCGCGGGAACCGGTGAAGAGCGAACCGTGAGCGATGGAGGTCTCGGGTCTGATGAAAGCATGCTCGCGGGATATGGCCAGGAGAGAATCGCACTTTGGTGCCAGTCCGAGGAGCTGTTCCGTTTCGCACGGCAGGGCAAGCCCCTGGTCCTCGCCGAGCGCGCCGACGAGGCGATTGATCAGGTTGATGCGCTCCGCCAGGGTGGCACGCCCGCCATGCAGCTGCCGCAGACTTCGGTCAATGACATCGGCGGCATAGTGCACCAGCCGCCTGATCTCATCGTCGTCCAGCGGTGACCGTTCGATCTGCCAGTCGCGCCGTTCTGAGAGAACCGCATTCAGTTTCTCGTTGATCAGCTGTTCGTAAAGCCCGGGTTTCAAAACACACAACCTTCATATCCCTTTTGGCCAGGATATCATTAAAGATACGGTCCCCGCAGCAGTCGGCCGGCAATTGAACGTCTCCTGCGGTTGCTTTACGATGTGATGACGGCCGAACACAGCCGATACACCGGCAAACGGCTTATCAGCCGTTATTTTGTCTCATGCTCTGGAGGAATCACATGCATTTACCTGAAATGAATGACAAGGGCATGCCCGAACTGCTCCGCTTCGAAAACATCGCCTGGTATGAAGACGGTGCGGTGCGCATCCTGGACCGCCGCATCTATCCGGAGATCCGCTATGAAATCTGTCGCACGCCGGAGGAGGTGGCCCTCGCCATCCGCAATATGGTGACGCAAAGCGGCGGGCCGCTTCTGGCGGTTCAGATGGGCATGGTGCTGGCCGCGAAGGCAGCCGCCGGCAAGCCGGAGGCAGAACAGATCAAAGAACTGGAAGGGGCGGCGGCGATGCTCGGTCAGGCGAGGCCGACGACGAGCGCTGCTCTGGGAAAGCTTGCAGAAAAGAGTCTGAAGGCGGCGAAAGATGCGCTTTCCAGAGGCACATCTGCCGTCGACGCCGTCTTCGCCGACGCACTTGAGGAAGCCAATGCGCGCTATGCCCGCATCGGGAAGATGGCCCAATATCTGGTCGAAACCTTCCCGGCAAGCGGGACCGTAATGACCCAATGTTTTGCCGAAACGATTGTCGGGAAGATGTGTCTCGAAATAAGGAACACAAAAAAGGATATCCGCTTTTTCTGCCCCGAAACGCGTCCCTATCTGCAGGGGGCTCGCCTCACCGCGAGCGTCATTTCCGATCTCGGTTTTCCCGTCACGGTTATCACGGACAATATGCCGGCCGCCATATTCAGAAAAGAATCGGTCGATGTGTTCACTTCGGCCGCCGACGTGATCACGGGCGACGGTCACGTGATTAATAAGGTGGGGACGTTTCAGATTGCCCTGGCCGCCCGCTGGTTCAATGTGCCGTACTACGTCAGCGGGGAGATCAGCCGCACGCATGCGACAGCAGAAAGCGTCACGATTGAGATGCGCGATCCGGATGATGTCCTCCGGTTTCGCGGCATCCGCACGACCAAACCGGCGGTAAAAGGCCTTTATCCTGCGTTCGATGTGACACCGCCGGAATTCGTGACCGGCATTGTGACGGAAAACGGAATTGTGAGACCGGGGCATTGATTCGAGTGTTTCGGGAGTGTTTCAACATACGTCCTGACATGCGCACTTCCTGACCAATTTTTTGATTTTTTCACTGTTGTCAGGTAGGTCAGCGGGCAAATCGGTGTTACGATTGACGAGGTCGCTTATTTCTCATTGAAGGAGGACACCATTATTTTACAAGATTTATTAAGCGCCGATCAGGCGAAGCGCCAGTTCATCGGTGAGACGGAATTGCGGGCTCAGGAGAATACAAGCCGGCGCATTGTGCTGAATGACGGCACGCTGCTTTCGAACAGCCAGTCGGTGATGCGCGGCGTTTCGGCGCGTGTGCGGCGGAGCGGTTCCTATGGTTTCGCTTCCGATTCCGATTACTCCCCGGCGGGGGTCGAGCGCGTCCTGACCCATGCCACCGAAAATGCCGGCTTTCTGAACGGCCGCAGGCCGCTCGGAAAAAACTACAGAGGCGGCCGTTCGCCGTACAAAAATGAGGACGGACTGAGACATGCCGAACGCGCCTCCGAGGCGGATATCATGCGGACGCTCACAGAACTGGACCGCCATCTGAAGGAGACGTATCCGAAACTGGCCAGCCGGCGGGTCATCTACAGCGGACTGACGATGGAGAAGCTGCTCCTGACGTCGGACCAGGTGCATTCCCATACGCTGACGCCGCGCGCCATTCTGGCCGTCGCGCTCTATCTTGAAGCGCCTGACGGCGGCATGGTGGAGCTCTATAACGTCTTTGGCGGGTACGGCTATTTCGGCGACCATTTCTTCGAGCAGGAGACCAAACTGCACGAAGACATGGAAAAGATGTACCGGGCACTCGACGAAAAGGCGGGCGGTGTCTACGCCAGAGGCGGCCGGCATACGGTCGTGCTGGACTCCGATCTGGCCGGTATTCTGGCGCATGAGGCGATCGGACACACGGTGGAAGCCGATCTCGTCCTGGGCGGCTCGATCGCCGGACCGAATCTCGGCAAACCGGTCGCGTCGGAACTGGTCACCCTGATCGACTATGCGAACGAGGCGTTCGGCGAACGCTGCCCCGTTCCGATCACGGTGGACGACGAAGGCACGGTGGCCAAAGACGCCGTCCTGATCGACGAGGGCCAGCTGGTCGGCTTCATGCATAACCGCGAGACAGCCCACCATTTCGACCACGAGCCTTGCGGCAATGCGCGGGCGTACGAATTCACGGACGAGCCTCTGGTGCGCATGCGCAACACCTGCATCGTGCCGGGCAAGGACAAGCTTCAGGACATGATCGCCTCGGTCGACGACGGCTACTACCTGATCAACTCCGGTAACGGCCAGGCCGACACGACGAGCGAGTTCATGTTCGGCGTGACGAAGGGGTATGAGATCAAAAACGGAAAAATCGGCCGCGCCCTGCGCGATACAACCGTGTCGGGCGTCGCCTTTGATGTCCTGAAGACCGTCACGATGGTGTCCGATGACCTGACCTGGTCATGCGGCGGCATGTGCGGCAAAAAACAGATGATCCCGGTCGGTATGGGCGGTCCGGCGATCAAATGCGAAATGAATATCGGAGGACGCGGATAATGGAACAACTGAAACTGGCCGAACAGATACTGGCAGGCGCGCTGGAGCGCGGCGCGGACATGGCCGAATGCTTCGTTTCGAATACCGCGTTTACCGAACTCGATTCCGAGGCCGGCGAGATTCACCTCGCCCGGCACGTGGCGACGGACCAGATCTCGCTCAAGGTCATCGTCGGCAAGAAGAAGGGATCCGTCAGCCTGAATCAGAAGGATGACGCGAGCATTGCCGAGGCGATCGAAAAGGCTTTGAAGAGCGCCGGCGATGCGACGCCGGATGAAGCCGAAGGCATCGCTGATGAAAAAGAGAACGGCCGCTTCGCCTTCGGCGAGCCGGAGCCGGATCTGGATCGCCTCTACACCCTGCTCGACACCCTCATCGCCGATACGAAGCAGGCGTTCCCGCTCGTGTGTTTCGAGTCGGCCGGGATCCATCACACCAGCACCCGTTCCGTTTACGCGAACTCGAATGGTGTGAGGCACGAGGTACAAAACGGACGCAATACGGTCAGCTGCATGTTCTCGGCCAGCAAAGACGGCACGTCCTCATCGTTCAATTACTTCGGCATGATGATCCCGGACGATTGCACCGATCTGCTCGCGCTGGACGGCGTGCGCCGTCTGCTCGGCGATGCCGAAAAGCAGATCGAGACGGTTTCGATCGGTGACGGGGCGATCGAGGATGTCCTCTTGTCGCCCGAGTGCTTCGACAACATGCTGGAATTCGCCGAGGGCGTCCTGCTCTCCGACGTGCCGCTCATTTCGGGCACCTCGCCCTGGAAGGGCAAGCTCGGCACGAAGGTCGCCGCCGACGCGCTGACCTGGCGCTCGTCCCCGGACAACGAGCAGCTCATCGCCAGGCAGAAGATCACGAGTGACGGCTTCATTGCGAAGGACCACACCCTGATCGAAAACGGTGTGCTGAAAGCGTACTCGCTGTCCCGCTACGGGGCAGCAGCGAGCGGCGAGGCCAGAAGCGGCAACACGGCATCGATGTATCTCGTCGATCCGGGTACCGTATCCTTCGAGCAGATGATCAAGAACATCAGGCGCGGCATTCTCGTGAACCGCTTCTCGGGCGGCAGTCCGGCGCCGAACGGCGATTTCTCCGGCGTGGCCAAGAACGCCTTCCTGATCGAGGACGGCAAGGTCACCCGGGCGATCAGCGAAACGATGATCGCCGGCAACCTGATCGATCTTCTGAACAAGATCGAAGCCCTCTCCGATACGTGCCACGGGGACGGCGCACGGCTCGTCCCGTGGGCACATGTCAAGGGAATTTCCGTGACCGGTTAGCCGGTCGCTTCAGCCCACACCGAGACGGACCCGCCGTTTACCAGAAATTCGGCGCCGCCGTTCTCATCAAGGGTCAGGTGTTCCTGCCGGTTGCCGGTCAGATCCACCCAGGTCTGGCCGGCCCGGTCACCGCCCAATTCGATATACGTCTGGCTTTCACCCCCGTTTGAGAGGATGCAGACGAGCCCCGAATGCGGGTGATCCAGATCGCCCAGCCGGGCAAAGGCAATCGCATTTTTGTCATAGAAGTAATCGACCTGCTCCCCGTACGCCTGCTCCTTGCGCGCATAGATCAGCGGATTCAGCTGGTCCTCGCGTCCCGGGCCGCCCTCGATGCCGTAATAGTCGCCGTAGAAGAGACAGGGATAGCCGTCGGCCCGAAGGAGAATCAGGGCGTAGGCGAGCGGCTTGAACCAGTCGTCGACGAAAGACTCGAGTGACTCGCCGGGCTGCGAATCGTGGTTGTCGACGAAGGTGACGACGTTCATCGGGTTTTCCGAGACGAGACTGTTGTCGAAGATGGTGCGCAGATCAAACCCGTCGCCTTCCCTGGCGGCCCGCTCAAACGAAAAGTGCAGCGCGACATCGAACAGCTGCATATGAAAGCGAACCCCTTCCAGGTAGCGCTTCATCAGGTCCGTATCGGCTGTCCAGTATTCACCGACCACGTACAGGTCCGGCTTGACGCGCGCCCGCATCTCTTTGACAAACTCACGCATGAAATGACCGTCGATGTGCTTGACGGCGTCGAGCCGCATGCCGTCGAACCCGAATCGCTTCAGATACCATTCACCCCAGGCAAATATTTCACGGCGAACGTCCGGGTGGGCTTCGTCGACATTGGCGTGCATCAGGTAATCGTAATTGCCGTACTCACCGTCGACTTCAAGCGAGAATCCCTTGTTTTCGCCCACGATGCGAAAGATGCCCTTTTCACCCGACGCCTGATCAAAGTCGATCGCCGAGAAATGCTGGAAGTTCCAGATGAAATCGGAATATTTCCCGCCGCGTCCGGGGAAGGTGAATTTCGTCCAGCCTTCGATGTCCCGCGGTTCGCCGATATCTTCGGTACGATTATCCGGGTTGACGGGGACGGCCATGAAGCGTTCCGTTTCGTCAGCACCGGCCTTGTGGTTCAGGACGACATCGGCATACACCTGTATGCCCTTCTCGTGCAGTGCAGCGACGAGCGTTTTCAGTTCTTCTGCCGTGCCGTACTTTGTCGGGATCGTCCCCTTCTGATCGAATTCGCCGATGTCGTAGAGATCGTAGGCACTGTATCCCATATCGAAAACCGACGTGCCCTTGAACGCGGGCGGCAGCCAGATTCCGCTGACACCGATGTCCCTCAGCTGCCCGGCTGCACCGGTCAGCCGCTCCCAGTGGCCGCTGTCGGCCGGCAGCAT
>DUPJ01000171.1 GCA_012838355.1 Clostridiaceae bacterium | reverse complement strand
TGAGGAATTGGTGGGCGAAGAGGATCTGGATGCGAGTATCTATGATCGGACAAAACCTGGTGATATCATCCGGCCATATGTTTTCATCGGTCACGAGGCAATCGATTCAGCATGGACTGAACCTTCTGCAAACTGACCGCGTTCTGACGCCGAAGGCGAATCAGTTCCTCGCGTTTGCTGCACACAAGCGCTTTATACTCCGTTTCCTGCTCCACGACCGTATTCGGGTACTTGCGAAACAAGGATATCAGCTGATGAATTTCATCAAGGGAAAACCTCATGCGCTTCCACATTTCAATGCGTCGCATATCGCTAGATAAAGTATCGTAAAATGCGCACATTTTGAAAAGGGGGACACGATCCCTGTCACTTGGTAAGATTGAGTTTGAGAAACCAAATAAACCGAGGAGGAAGAGATCGTGTCTGAGACAATTATACAGTTGAATGAGGAAGCAATGAAGGTCGAGTTAGGTGAGATGGTGCGCCAGAGTGTTGAGGCCACACTGAACACGCTGCTCGATGAGGAGGCGGATCGTTTGACAAACGCGGCCCGCTATGAGCGTTCGGAGGGCCGGGTCGATACCCGTGCCGGGAGCTACAAGCGAAAGCTTCTGACCAAGGCTGGTGAGGTTGAATTGAAGGTACCAAGACTGCGCACCATTCCCTTTGAGACGGCGATTATTGAGCGTTATCGTCGTCGTGAGAGCAGCGTGGAAGAAGCGTTGGTGGAGATGTATCTGGCTGGCGTCTCGGTGCGTCGTGTGGAGGACATTACCGAAGCACTCTGGGGAACCAGAGTCAGTGCCGGCACCGTCAGCAAACTGAACCAGAAGGTTTATGGGCGGATTGAGGAATGGCGTTCTCGGCCCTTGCTGATGTCGTATCCGTACGTCTATCTGGACGGTATCTACCTGAAACGCAATTGGGGCGGGAGCTACGAGAATGTTGCGATTTTGGTTGCGATGGCCGTCAACAGCGACGGTCAGCGTGAAGTGATCGGTACCGCCGAAGGCATGAAGGAAGACAAGGAAAGCTGGCTCAACTTCCTTATCGGCTTAAAAGCACGTGGTTTGACCGGCACCCAGCTGTTTATTGGTGACAAGTGTCTGGGACTTTTGGAAGCGGTCAACACCGTCTATCCTGACGCGAAGTACCAGCGTTGTACCGTTCACTTCTATCGGAATGTATTCAGTGTGGTGCCGCGTAAGAAAGCCAAAGAAGTGGCCGCTATGCTGAAGGCGATTCATGCCCAGGAAGACAAAGCGGCGGCTCTTGAGAAGTCACGTGCGGTTGCCCAGAAGCTTCGCGAGATGAAATTACCGGAAGCAGCCAAGAAGGTGGAAAACGCCGCAGAAGAGACACTGTGTTACATGGACTTTCCACGAGAGCATTGGTTAAAGATTCGCAGCAACAACGCGATCGAGCGACTGAATCGTGAGATCCGACGACGGACCCGGGTTGTCAGCGCCTTTCCTGACGGTAATTCCGCGCTTATGCTGGTGTGCGCTCGACTTCGCTACATTGAAAGCAGCCAGTGGGGCTGCAAGAAATATATGAGCATGAAGCACCTTGAAGCCATGAATGTGGAGAAACGATATGAGAGGGGCGAAACGGCTGGCTGATTTTCAGGGGCCCCCGGCCGGGGGCCCCTGAAAACCAAGTGACAACAGAATGTGCGCAAAATCCTTGACACTACCCGTGGAATTTATTTGCCAAAGAATTGCCCGCACCCTCTTATCAACCGCTTGACGCCTTTGCGTTTAAAGAAATGCTCACTTGTACGAAAGAAAGTTAATGAGATAGACCACCTGAAATGTATGCACGATTACAAACAATGACCGCAGACTTTCGCAGTAGTTTTAATCTGACATAAATGGAAATTGATTGATTAACCGGCGCATCAGGATTTGAAGCAGGAGCAACGGCAAAAAAATTATGCCTAAATTATGCCTATCCATGTATACACACGTCTATTCAAGACCACATCTGACCAACAGCGGCCTGTGTTTCCGGCGGTCTCGGAGATTTTTCAAATTATGCCTATCTTGGTGCAAAATCCGCAAAAAAAGAAGCGCCAAGGCTTGTGGCCCTGGCGCTTCGGGTGGTACACCATCGGGGATTCGAACCCCGGACCCACTGATTAAGAGTCAGTTGCTCTACCAACTGAGCTAATGGTGCAAATGCTTTGACATTATAGGCGCCAGTGCGCAGTCTGTCAAAGTCTTTTTG
>DUPJ01000170.1 GCA_012838355.1 Clostridiaceae bacterium | reverse complement strand
TCCACCACATCGGATCCCATCAGGGCCCGGGCCAGAACCATCTCGCGGTTTGCCTCCTGCAGGAGCCGCTCAACCGTGAGACGAAGATCGGCGTTTGTCCTGACAAGATCCATGAACTGGCGCATTAGCTCATCGCGCTTGTCTTTCAGCAGCTTATGTCCGCGGCGTGCCGTTTTCAGCTGCGACTTGAGGCGCAGCAGCTCCATTCGGTTCGGATTGACACGGCGTTTCGGCATGAATCAGGCTCCCTTGTAGTACTTGTCGATCAGATCTTCTCTGATTCGCTTCAGTTCATTCTTCGGCAGCATCGACAGCAGATCCCATCCGAGATCGAGTGTATCTTCGATCGACCGACTCGTTTCAAAGCCTTGCGAGACATATTCCTGTTCGAAGGCATCCGCAAACTTTGCATAGAGACGGTCGATTTCCGACAGCGCTTCCTCACCAAGTATGACCGACAGCTCCTTGGCGTCCTTGCCGCGGGAATAGGCCGCAAAAAGCTGATTCATCGTATTTGCATGATCTTCCCTTGTTTTGCCCTTGCCGATGCCTTTATCTTTCAGACGAGACAGAGACGGCAAAACGTCGACCGGCGGTGCATACCCGCTCCGGTGCAGCTCACGGCTGAGGATCACCTGCCCCTCCGTAATATAGCCCGTCAGATCTGGAATCGGATGCGTCTTGTCATCATCCGGCATCGTCAGAATCGGCACGAAGGTGATTGACCCTTTCTTGCCTTTGATGCGTCCGGCTCGCTCGTACAGTGACGCCAGGTCGGTGTAGAGATATCCGGGGTAGCCGCGCCGGCCGGGCACTTCCTTGCGTGCGGCCGATACTTCACGCAGCGCTTCCGCATAATAGGTAATGTCTGTCATCAGAACCAGAACATGCATGTCCTGGTCAAACGCCAGATACTCGGCCGCAGTCAGCGCCATGCGCGGTGTTGCGATACGCTCGATCGCCGGGTCATCCGCCAGGTTGATAAACATGACCGCCCGGTCCAGCGCACCGGTCCGGCGGAAATCGCGGATAAAGAAATCGCTTTCCTCAAACGTAATGCCCATGGCGGCGAAGACGACGGCAAATTTCTCGGAATCGTCCAAAACTCTGGCCTGCCGTGCGATCTGAGCCGCCAGTCGTGCATGCGGCAAACCCGAGGCGGAGAAAATCGGCAGCTTCTGGCCGCGCACCAGTGTGTTCAGACCGTCAATGGCCGATACACCGGTCTCGATGAACTCGTTCGGATAGTCTCGGGCTGCAGGATTGATCGGTGTACCGTTTACATCCATCATCTTGTCCGGGATAATTTCCGGACCGCCGTCTTTCGGCTGCCCCATCCCGGAAAATACGCGTCCCAGCATGTCGGCAGCCACAGCCAGCTCCAGGCCGCGGCCGAGAAAACGCACTTTGCCCGTATTGACCGAAATGCCGATTGAACTTTCAAACAGCTGGACAAGGGCGTCTTCACCGTCAATTTCAAGGACCTTGCAATAGCGGATGTCCCCGTTTACCAGTTCAATCTCGCCAAGTTCGTCGTACTTGACGTCCTTGACGTTGCGCACCAGCATCAAGGGGCCTGCAACATCTTCAATCGTACGATATTCTTTCGCCATCTTACTTCTCCTCTGCGTGAAGCGCCGCCAGGTCGGACTGGAAACGTGCTTTCAGTTCTTCGTACCGTGCTTCAGCTTTTTCCTCCGGCACCTGCTTGAAACGGGCTATATCGTCGCGGATCGGCATTTTGAACAGACGGTCATATGAACCTTTGGCTCCAAGAAATCTCCGGCCTTCATAGTAAAAGCTCATCAGAAGGGACAGCATGCGGTACTGCTTTTTCAGTGACGTGAATGTGTCGATCTCATCGAAACTGTTCTGGTGCAGGAAGTCTTCGCGGAGCGACCGGGCGGCTTCGAGCTTCAGCCGATCTTCTTCGGACAACGCATCGTGCCCGATCAGGCGGACAATCTCTTCAAGTGCCGATTCCTCCTGCAAAAGCCGCATAGCGTCTTTTCGCAGCTGAGAATAGTCTTTCGCTACATTGTCATCCAGCCAGGCATCGACTTTCTGACTGTACAGCGAATAACTCGTGAGCCAGTTGATCGCCGGAAAGTGGCGCCGGTATGCCAGCTGGGAGTCGAGGCTCCAGAAGACCTGAACGCTGCGCAGCGTCGACTGTGCCACGGGATCCGACAAGTCGCCACCGGGCGGCGACACGGCGCCGATCGCCGTAAGTATGCCGGTACGGTTGTCACTGCCGAGACAACGGACGGTGCCGGCCCGTTCATAAAAGACAGCAAGTCGCGAGCCGAGATACGCAGGATAGCCTTCCTCACCCGGCATCTCCTCGAGGCGTCCGCTCATTTCTCTCAGCGCTTCCGCCCAGCGCGACGTCGAATCAGCCATGACAGATACCGAATAGCCCATGTCGCGGAAGTATTCGGCAATGGTGATGCCGGTATAAATCGAGGCTTCACGGGCAGCAACCGGCATATCCGATGTGTTCGCGATCAGGATGGTTCGTTTCATCAGCGAATATCCTGTTTTCGGATCCTCCAGCTGCGGGAACTCCATCAGTACGTCGGTCATTTCGTTGCCGCGTTCACCGCAGCCGATATAGACGACCACATCGGCTTCGGCCCATTTGGCCAGCTGATGCTGAATCACCGTCTTTCCGCTGCCGAACGGTCCCGGCACGGCTGCTGTGCCGCCTTTGGCTACCGGGAAGAAAGAATCGATTGAACGCTGTCCTGTGACAAGCGGCTCCTCCGGAGCGATTTTCTCGATGTAAGGGCGCCCGATACGGACCGGCCAGCGCTGCATCATCGTGAGCTCAATTGTTTTGCCGCGGTCATCCTTCAGCCGGCAAATGGTGTCGGTCACCGTGAAATCGCCGCTTTCGATACTTGTAATCTCGCCTGCCGCATGGGGCGGCACCATGATGCGGTGTGCCAGGCTCTCCGTTTCCTGCACCAGACCGAGAATGTCACCGCCAAAAACGCGGTCGCCGACTTTGCACCGTGCTTCGAATGTCCAGGTCTTCTCGCGATTCAGAGCAGGCGCAAACGCCCCTTTCTTAATCCGGTTGCCCTCTTGTTCGACGAGAACATCGAGCGGACGCAAAATGCCGTCATAAATGCCGCCGATCAGTCCAGGGCCAAGCTCCACGGACAACGGCAGACCGCGTGATACGACGGTCTCGCCGGGGCCAAGGCCCGCCGTCTCCTCGTAAACCTGGATCGACGCATCATCTCCGTGCATTTCGATGATCTCGCCGATCAGTTTCTGCTCGGAGACTTCCACCACGTCAAACATATTGGCATCACGCATGCCGTGCGCCACTACCAGCGGTCCCGACACCTTGATGATTTCACCTCTCACTCGATTGTCCATGTAAGCCTCTTTATTCATTTTCCGTTTCCGTCGATCGTTCCAGTTTCTGTTTTAAAATATCCATGCCCGTCGCGCGCCGTACCGACTGGCGCAGGCGGTCGCGGCCGATCGAAGTCGCCGCGCCGGCCGAAGGTATCAAAATCACGGCCGGAAGCATCTTTTCGGCTACCTCGTCCATGATGTCCTGTACTGACGACGCCAGAGGTTCCGTCAAGAATATGATGGCGGCCCCCTCCTTTATCAGCTGCGTCAAGGCATCTCTCGCCTCATCACCGCCGCGCACCGCCCGCACATCCATGCCGAGGGCCCGAAAGCCGATCACACTGTCCAAATCACCGACTACTCCGACTTTGGCCATCTCTTAACCTCGTTCCAGATAACTGTCGCGTACAAGCTGCCGCCGCTTCTCGAGCCCCAGTCCGCTGCGCACTGCGGCCGCAATCAGCCGGATCGACCGCATTTCCTGCCGTCTCGCCAGCATGAATCCAAGCGGTACTTCCGGTCCGGTCAAATAGCGTTTCGTTTCTCGCAAATGTTCCATCACAAAAAGATCCGCTGCCTGCGACCAGTTGCCCTGGCGTTCATTTTCCAGTTCATATTCCACGAGTTCGGCCAGCTTTTCGTACGGTCCCCTGGCAAGATAGGCGGGTATATCACTGACTTCGTCATCATATAAAGCAAGCCATTCTTCCCGCGTCATGCGGCCGTCCGGCAAAAGACTCATCTCGTAGAGCGACCGCCCGATCTCCCGGCGTCGCACGCGGTACAGTGTTTCCGTGTTCTTCAGATCAAATACAAGTGCCAGATAGCGATTAAGCCAGGGAGAATCGAGCGCGGCAGCCGCTTCCTTCTGGTAGGCAGCAAAGACCCGGTCCACCGCAAGATCAATGCGGGCTGCATCAAACGTCTCAGCATAAGCCTGGCGCGCAGCATCGGCCGCGCTCCGCAGCCATTCCGGATATCGTCTGAGATCATCGGCCCTGAGGTCAGCATCGAGTTCGCCTGGGTGATACACGGCCGTTTCACGGTAAAGATGCCGATATGAATCGAGCGGTTCATCCGGTGCCACAAGTCGTTTGCGCAAACCGACCTTGACGTTGTGCGCATCCTCCTCCAGGCGGATCAGGTCGAGATACTCCGGATCCGGCGAAATCTCGTAGATGAGATCGTAGAGACTCTGACGTTCTTTCGCCAGCGCGTCAAAAATCTCCCCGTCTGCGTAGCCCGCTTCGTTCATCAGCTGCCGGATATCATTCAGAGACGCAGCTGTGACGAGACGCTCCAGTGCCTGTCTGTCCATCAGCCGGGATTCCAGACTGCGAATACGGCCGGTTGCGTAGCGCCCCGATCCGATCATTTTTTTCCTTGGCTTAGGCTTTTTCATCGCTGATCAGTCTCGTGGCAAGCTGTGCCAGTTCCGGCCGATTGTTTCTGACAGCCAGTTCGTAGGTCATGTTCTCTTCGATTGAGCCGCGACGCACGACAAAGCCGCCGTCAAACGCTCCGCTTTCGGCCGCCAGCGTAAAACCTTCCGGCAGCCGGGCCAGCAGCGCCTGACCGATGTCCTGATCACCGGCACCGAGTACAATTTCACCCGGTGCCAGTCCGCGGCTGCGAATGATGCCGGCATAGAGCGTCACGCGTTCATCTCTCGATTTGCGGCGCAGCGTATCGAGCGCTTCCCTGATCAGCCGGTCAACATCACCTTGTCTGCGTCCCAGATCCGCTTTGCGCTGATCGGCCCGCATCAGGCTCTCCGCGCGTGCAATCATCTGCTCCGCATCCAGTTTGGCCCTCACGTTCTCGCTGTCGAGAATGCTGCGGCCATGTGCTTCGGCATCGGCGATGATCTGTTCAGCGTAGCGCTTGGCTTCGTCGCGGATATCAGCGATTCTGCTGTCCGCTTCGTCCTCTATGCTTTGCAGCAGCCTGTCCAGACCGTCCATCTTAACGCGGAACCGACATGGTGCCGAGTACAGTCGCAAGCAGCGCCAGGATGGCGTATGTTTCTACCATGGCTGACATGACAATGCCCTTGACCTGGTGCTCAGGGCGCTTGGCCACAAGCGCCACGCCTGCTTCCGACACACGTCCCTGATAAATCGCTGAACCGAAACCAACCCAGGCGATCGGCTGGGCAGCCAGAAAGTAGAGTAATCCCTGCTGCCAGGTAATGCTCAGATCGCCCCCCAGCATGCCGGAAAAGTTCATAATCAAAAACCAGGACAACAGCCCGTAGATACCCTGCGTTCCGGGCAAGGCCTGCAAAATCAGCAGCTTTCCGAACTTCTCCGGATCTTCCGTCGTGACGCCGGCAGCCGCTTCACCGGTTCGGCCAACGCCGATCGCCGAACCGATGCCTGGCAGAATCGACGCCAAAACAGCACCAAGAAGTGTGAGAGCCGGGCCAATGTAATCTGAGAACATAGTGTTTCCTCCAACGTTATCTTATAAGTCATCGTCCGCTGCTTCGGCAGGCGAAGCGTCAAGGACGCTGATGTACTTCATATCTTTTTTCAGCGGCTTGTAGTAGCGGCCGCCGCCATCAAAAAACTTCCCGAACATTTCGATATACTGCAGCCGGCTGGCATGCACATATGCGGACAAAGAGGACAAGGCAAGATTCAGCAGGTGAGTCGGTATGGCGATCACGGCAAACAGCACGTAATTGAAGGGAACCGGCAACCCGAGCATCATGCCGGCAATGCTGTTGAAGACGATCGCGATGACCGATGTCGCAAGCACGAGTGCCAGAATGCGCGAATAGGAAAGAATGTCGCTCAGCCAGCCGGTGACGTTGTATAACCCGAGCAGACCGGAAAAGAATCCCTTGACCGGGTGTTTTTTGGCGCGGATCGCGCCTGCAATAACTAAAACGGCACCGCCAATCAGCATCCACTGCCCGATCTGACCGAGCGTGCCGGCAAGATCACCGCTGACGGCACCGGCAGCACCGGCCAGCAGCAGCACGGCGCCCGTGATAATCATGTACCAGGGGACCGTTTCCCAGAGCCCGTCCCAAATATTGCCAAAGCGGCCGGCATTGACAATTTTCATCGCCATGCCCACATACAGATGGACGACCCCAAACAGCATGGAAAAGATCAGAAGCTTCATCGGATCCGTCATCGGGTCAAACAAAAGGACAGGGAAACTGACCCTGCCTTCAGACAGCACCGTAATCAAATCACCAAAGAAGCCGCCGAACATGAACCCCCAAATAATCGAGGCAAATCCGGAAACCAGCAGCATTTGGCTCATGGCACGCATGCCGCCCTCCACTTTCACGCGAAACAGCAGATACGCGCAGGCGAGCACCAGCAGCAAACCGTAACCGACATCAGACAGCATCATGCCGAAAATGAGCATGTAAAAGGGAGCCATCGCCGGCAGCGGATCGGATTCGGCATTGTTCGGTGCGCCAAATAAGGTCAGCACGGATTCAAACGCCGTGACAAAACGATTGTTCACCAGCAAGACAGGGAATGCTTCATTTTCCAGAGGATCTCTCAGATTGACGGCCGCCCCGGCTTCTGTCAGGCGCTTTTCGGTCCGCCGGGCTTTTCTTTCCGGAATCCAGCCGCTGAAATAGACAGTGCGGTCCGTCTGCCCCAGTTCAAGCGCAGCCAGAAGCCGCGTCTCGCGCTCGCCCAGTGCATCGTAGAGAATTTTCAGCCGCTGCCGTTCATTTGCGAATGCCGCCTGCTTCGATTCCATTTCCAGAAGCTGTCGTTCCAGTGCCGCAATATCGGTTTCCAAAAAGCGATAGACCGTGTCAGGGCTGCCTTCGTGAGTCATAGGCGGGAGCGGATGAAAATCAGCCGCGCCCAGCTGCATCTTTACACGAGCGGCGTCATGCCTTCTCGCCACGACAGCCATCAGCTTATTCCTGCCGTCTTCCTTCAGCACAATCAGGGCTGTCTCGTGAGCTTCCTCAGTCAGCTTTTCTTTCAGTTCTTTGAGCAACGCGTCATCACCGGCGACACCATATGTGACAACAGTCGATTCGGTTCCTTTCTCGGCGAAGTCGACGGGCAGTCCCCGCCAGGCCGAAAGCCAATTCTGCTGGCTCTTCAGCTGTCCAAGCGTATTCCTGAGATCATTTTCACGTGCTGAAACATCTTCGAATCGGCCAAGGGCTTCGACCAGTTCATCTTCCGCGGCAAGCACGGCATCATAAACAGCTCGCGATATCTTGTCACGAATCGTGAACATCGAGGTTTCGGCCGGCGGAAAACGCCGGTCAATTATTTTCAGGGCGTCGGCAAGGCGCGTTCTCAGCAAGCGGACGGCGCGCAAATCTGCGTCATCCCCCTGATCGCGCAGCGCTGCCTCATCAACGAGAGGCGAAAGCTCGACGGTTCCTTCATCAGTCAACAACGATAGTATGCGATCGCGGTCATGGGCCAGTGCCGCCACCTCGATCTTTTGCATCTTAGCGACGGCCAATCAGTTCCACGATCCTTTCCGAAAGTTTTGCACCGAGCCGGCGCACCGTTTTGTCATCAAGCAAAGACGCATGATCCTGAGCGGCTGCCTCAGCCAGCAGGGCACGATATGCTTGCTCGGCTTCTCCCATGATCTCGGCATGAAATCGTTCAGCCTGATGCCAGGCGGATTCGATCAATCCGTCAGCATCTTCTCTGGCTTTCTGCTTCAGCGCATCAGCATCTGCCCTCGCCTCAACAATCCGCGTATTGGCTGACGCCTCGGTTTCCCTGATTTTTTCTAAGAAACGGTAATCAGTCATCACAAGCTCCACGGGAAAATTATTACCGTCAGTTTACCATAACCGCGGTGTTATTTCGGAGGTACCCGGCCTTGATAAGGTCCAGACAGGCAACCACCGCCTGACCGTTGTCCGGCCGCACGATAAGCGGCTTCGCATCATGAAAGAGTCGAAAAAAATCGCCGTATTCAGCGAAGAGTGCCGGGACGCCGTCGTGACTGACAAGCGCTGCCATCCCGTTTTCATGCCGGATGAAGAAGCCTTCCGGCTTCACGCTGACCGTAACCCTGGTCTCAGCCTGATCAGCCGCACCGATCAGCGCTCCGAAGTGAAACCCGTGTTCCAGTACATGCTGGTGCCATGCACGCACCTGTTCATCATGCCATGCAGCCGGTGACGGTGAGAGGTGACTGTTGTTTTCCTGGCACGACGTCAGAAGGCCGGTCGCTTCCACATGCATCGTCAACTCACACGCGCAGCAGGTCAGATGCTCGTCTTCTGCTTTCAGCAAAAAGGGACCCCGGCAGACAGGACACCAGTGCAAGATGGCATCGAGACGTTCCGCGCGCTTCCGGCCGCTGTAAAGGCGCGGCACGGCACGCGCCAGCTGATCTGCATATTCGTCAACAAAGAGTGCCTGCTCCAGGCGGTGCACCAGATCTTCAGGGGACAGGCAAGCCACATCCTGAGCCGTAAACAGGAGACTTGCCTCCTGAGAGATTTTGCCGCGGCGGACACCGCCTTTGCTCCAGCGAGGCCAGCTGAGATATGCACCGCGCATGCGCACGACGGCGACCGGCAGACCAAGTTTCTTAACGAGACGTGCGGTCGATGCATGCAGGACGTTTGTGCGGCCGTCAACAGATCGCTGGCCTTCGGGAAATAAGAACAGTGACTCCCCTCTCCGCGCAAGCACGAGGAGATCTCGGATCGTCCTTGCATCAGGCCGCATCTGTTCCTTGGCGATCACGCCGAGGCGCCTGAAGATGCGCTTCGTCCATTTTTTCTCGAAGAGATAGCGCCCCGCGACAAAATGAATCATGCGATCGGGGAACGCGGTGGCCATGAGCAGCGGATCAGCATACGACTGGTGGTTTGCCAGAATGAGAAGTCCTCCCTCAATATCATCAAGGGCCGAATCCCGCTTCGTTTCGAGGGAAAATAACAGACGGCCGGCGATACGGCCAAGCACGCGGCACAGACGATAAAACCAGGGAGAGATAGCCGGCACATCAGCTCGGTTTTCGTTCAACAGTATCCCTCCATTAATCCGCAGGGCCGTCATATCCCAGACAGGCATGACCGGCTGACGGAAAGTTCGTTTTTGCGTCACAACATCTTAACACGACCGTGATATGTTGACGGCATAGTCCGGCTGAACATGAGGTCCACATGGCACGATACTGTTTCTACTGCAACCGAGAACTGGCCCCCGGCGAGAGTTGTCAATGCCGCCTGAAAGCCAGAGAGAACATGCGCCGCGCCGAAGCGGCCGCAGAGGAACCGGCTGCGGCTGAGCAGCCGTTCGACAGGTCCGATGCGTATCACCGCCGGACAACGTCTTCAGGGCCGGCCCACTCCGCCCGGAGCCGAACCAGAACGTTTGTTGACCGGGCAGGCATCAAGCCCACGCTCAAAGACTTTGCGAGACCGCTCGATCAGCTTGACCGGGAACGCCCGAATCTTGCTGCGGCCATTGTCTGGATCAGCATAACGCTTTTTACGCAAGGTCTTTTTGTCGCTCTGCTCACGACCTGGCGCCTCTTTTTTGCCGGTGTGCTTTACGGTCTTGTCTCACTCGCTCTGCTGGCGATATTGCTGTTTATCCAGATTCGCGTGCGGCTGCGGCAGCCGTTTCGCCTTGAGGCTGTTTTCGCCCACGCGCGCCCTGTATTTCTTTATGCTTCATTATTTTATCTGCTCGCCGCCTTATCCGGTGCAGGCAACCCGCTGTTCGGTCTGTTCCTGTTCATCATGGGCGATTTTGCCATAAAAAGCGGACTGCTCTGGCAAATCCGCCAAAACAGCCCGCTCGAGCGCAACCGCTACTTTCTTCAGGCGCTCTTAACGATCGTCGTCCATACTCTGTTTCAGAGCATCCTCATCCAAAGTTTCCTCGGCAGTCTGACTGCCGCCCTTTAACACGACCGGCTGATCGTCTCTCAAATCGACGACTGCCTGATCGCTCCGTTCGATGACGCTGTCCAGAAGCGCCTCGGAAAAGCGGTCTTCCACCTCCGTCATGATCAGGCGGCGCAGGGGTCTGGCACCGTATTCGGCCGAATACCCGCGATCAGCCAGCCAGTCTTTGACGGCATCGGTAAAGTGTACTTCGATGCCGAGGTCGGCAATCCGCTCTGCCAGCTGCCCCAGCATAATATTCACAATCTGTCGCATCGCCATGCGGTCCAGCATCTGGAAGAAGATGATGCCGTCGATCCGGTTGATGAATTCCGGGGCAAACAGTTTTTTCACTTCCTCCATCACCAGCGCTTTGGCATCTTCATACTCGCGGCCTCCGTAAAGCGGGTTGTCCGGCCGATCAGTCACATCGGAAAAACCGATGCGCCGTCCCTGTGAACCGATCAGAAGCCGAGCGCCGATATTGGATGTCATAATCAGGATCGTGTTCCGAAAACTGACGGTGCGCCCCTGACCGTCGGTCAGACGGCCGTCCTCGAGCACCTGGAGCAAGGTCGAGAACACATCCGGATGCGCTTTTTCAATTTCGTCGAACAGCACGACGGAATACGGCTGGCGGCGAACTTTTTCGGTCAGCTGGCCGCCCTCGTCGTATCCGACGTATCCGGGAGGTGCCCCGATCAATCGCGACACATCGAACTTCTCCATGTATTCCGACATATCGATGCGTATCATGGCCTGCTCATTGCCGAACATGACCTCCGCCAGTGCCTTGGCAAGTTCCGTCTTGCCGACACCCGTTGTGCCGAGGAAAATAAACGATCCGGTCGGCCGTTTCGGATCTTTCAGTCCGAGACGCCCGCGGCGAATCGCCTGAGCCACCGCATGGACCGCTTCATCTTGTCCGATGACACGTTTTTTCAGCTCGTTTTCCAGGTTTTTCAGCCGTTCGCTGTCATCCTGAGTCAGCCGCCGCACCGGAATATTTGTCCAGCTCGAGACAATGTCGGCAACATCGTCTCCGGACAGTGTCGGCCACTCGGACGCTTTATCTTCATCCTGACGCTCACCTGCCAACGATTCAATGGCAGCCTTCAGTTCGGCCGCCTTCTCGAAATCTTCTGCCTGAACGGCCTGCTCCTTGTCAGCTTCGAGACGGGCAATCTCAGCGTCCAGTCTGGCTTGCTCGCCGTGTTCACCGGGCTGCGCCAGACGCAGCTTGGCCGATGCCTCATCGATCAGGTCAATCGCTTTGTCAGGCAGGAAACGATCCGGGATGTAGCGCATGGACAGCGCCACCGCCTGACTGATCGCCTCATCCGAGATATGCACGCGATGATGGTCTTCGTAATGGGAACGCAACCCTTCCAGGATCAGGACGCTTGATGTTTCGTCCGGTTCTCCGACATTTACGATCTGGAACCGGCGCTCGAGTGCCTTATCCTTTTCGATGTGTTTTCTGTACTCGTCGAGCGTGGTGGCGCCGATCACCTGCAGCTCGCCCCTGGCGAGCAGCGGCTTCAGCATGTTGGATGCATCCATGGCACCTTCGGCAGCGCCGGCACCGATCACGGTATGCAGCTCATCGATAAACAAGATGACATCGCCGCTGTCGGCCGCTTCACGCAGCACGCTCTTCAGCCGCTCTTCAAATTCGCCGCGGAATTTTGAACCGGCCAGCATGCCTGACAGATCGATCGAATAAAGGCGTTTTCCTCGCAGCAGCTCCGGAACGTCGTCAGCCGCAAGTTTCTGGGCCAGGCCTTCGGCGATCGCCGTCTTGCCGACGCCCGGCTCCCCAATCAGGACGGGATTGTTTTTCTTGCGCCGGCTGAGAATGTTGATCACACGTGCGACTTCATCTTCGCGCCCGATAATCGGGTCAAAGCGATCTTCGCGCGCCAGCGCCGTAAAATCGGATGCAAATTCATCCAGATGGGGCGTTTCGCTCTTTTCCTGCCGCACCGGTTCCTCTGCGTCGGCTGAGCGCCGCGCACCCGCACTGCTGTTTCGCGCCTGCAATTCAGTCATCAGTGCTTTCAGGTCGATACCGGCACGTTCGAGAATCGAATGTGCAATATTGCCTTCATCCCTCAGCATGCCGGAAAGCAGGTGCTCCGGTTCCACTTCTGATACCCCCTGCGCTGCCGCCTCTCTCGCCGCAGACATGAAAATCTGTTTTGTTCGCGGCGTAAGATTGTCAAAGGTCACTTCGAACGACATCTGAGCGTCACCCGGTGACTCTGCCGGAATCCGCTGATTCAGCTTGCCGAGGAAGCTTGTCATCGCATCGAGCGTCAGGCCGTAACCTGCCAGAAGTGCGGCCGCCCGGTTCTGTTTCTGGGCGATAATGCCGGCCAGCACATATTCCGATGCAATATAGGGCTTTTGATACGTTCTCGCCACCTGGGCTGAATACATCAGTGCCTCCTGCGTGGCGGGCGATAATTTAATCATGTATATGTTTCTCCTTTAAAACTTTCTTGATGACATCGGCTCTGGCCACATCTCTCGATCTGGCATCCATCTCGCGGCCGTTGATCCACTGAACGCTGGCTGGCCCGATTTGCAGCAAAATGCCGTTGATCGTTTCCATGTCCGGACCGGTTCGAACACCGAGTTCGATGCCTTCGCGCAGGGCGGACATCAGCTGCATGGCCTCTTCGTACGAAATGGCCTGAGCGTTCGCCAGGATGCCGTAGGCTCTGCCCACACGATCGCCGAGTGCCACCGGATCGGCTTCCTGAAACGCTTCTCGCGACTTGTTTTCACTCGCAATCACCTGTTCCGTGATGTCGTTCAGGTCGCGGATGATGTCGTTTTCCGCACGCCCAAGCGTCACCTGATTCGAAATCTGATACAGGTCGCCCTCGGAACGTGATCCTTCGCCGTTGTATCCTCTCAGCGTAAAGCCGGAGCGGGACAGTGTCTGCACCAGTTTCGGCAGCAGATCGGCGCGTCCGAGTGCGGGCAGGTGCAGCATGACCGATGCGCGCATGCCCGTACCGACGTTCGTCGGACAAGAGGTCAGATAACCGTACCGGGGCGAAACTGCAATGGGCAATTTTGCCTCCAGCCGGTCCGCCAGATCGGCCGCCTCCGCGTACGCCTCGCTCAAATCGGAACCCGGTCGCAGCGCCTGTATCCGCATGTGGTCCTCTTCATTTACCAGCACGCCCAGCCGCTCATCATCGCGGACAAGGAGCGTGGCATGCGGACGGTCGGCTGTCATTTCACGTGAGACCAGATGACGCTCCACGAGTGCCTGCCGGTGCAGGGGGTCGATTGACTGCAGATCCAGATCGTGCCATTTCTTGCCGGCTTCGATTTCGTGCAGAGCCCGGCTGACAGTGGCCGCCACCTCCCCGGCTTGATCTTCGGACAACCGCTCAGGAAACGGAATGTCACGCAAATTTCTGGCCAGACGAATTCGGCTGGAAAACGCGATCCCCGTCAAACCGTCCTGTTTATACCAGCTCATCGGCCGCCTCCTTTTCGCGGATCTGGTCCCGCAGGGCCGCCGCACGCAGGTAATCCTCCTGACTGACGGCCTCTTTCAGTGCCTCTTTCAGCTGAAGAATTTCACGGGCGGCATCGGTCAGCACCGCCTTCTGGTCCGGCATCTCATCACGCTTGATGTGATGGTCAGTGCCCTGCACGCGCACGAGCACATCGGCAAGTTCCAGGGCGAACGTCTCATAGCAGCGAGAACAGCCTAATTTGCCGGTTGCCGCCAGCTGACTGAGCCGCATGCCGCAGATCGGGCACTCGCGGTCTTTCCGCACCGCATCTCTCGCCGGCGTGTAAAAAACAGGCAGAGTCAGCGCGCAGGCCGGGCACAAGTTGGCCGTGCGCGGACCGTCCTTCGTATTGAGTGTCACCCGCAAACGGGCGATATTCTTTTGACAGCGTTCACAAAGC
>DUPJ01000169.1 GCA_012838355.1 Clostridiaceae bacterium | reverse complement strand
CGGCAGGTCTGGAATATATCGGTATCGGAGGCGTCTTTCAGGCCTTCGATGAAGTCGTCGATTTTCTTTGTCTTGATGCCGGCCAGGTCGTAGCCGACGCTCATGTTGTACACGAGGTCCCAGTCGGAACCAAGGCTCAGTTCTTTTCGGAGCAAGGCAATGGCGAACCATGCTTTGACGTACTCGTCAAAGGCTTCCTCGACCGTCAGCTCGGTGGACCATTCGCAGTTGTACGCTTCGTCCTCCGCGTTGATGCACGGTTTGGCGACGGCTTCACGGATCTCAATGCCGTCCATTTTCTGGACGGTTTTCAGTTCCATGAAGCGGGCACCGGCGAGATACGATGCGATGATGTTCTGAGCCAGCTGGGTGTGCGGTCCGGCGGCCGGTCCGACCGGTGTCGGCAAAACATCGCCGAAGGCGGTGCGCACGCGCTTTGTGCCGGGATAATAGAAGTGATCTTTTCTCACCCCGAACACGCTGTTGCTGCTCTTATATTCGGCCGTCATCCACGACAAAATCGTGGCAAACGGCATAGGACGCATGATATCGCTCATGTCAGTTCTCCTGTTATTAGAATCAGGCGGTGATCCAGGTGCCTGTTTCGCCGGCGAGGCCTTCGACCAGTCGGTCCAGCGATGTGATCAGGGTTTTGCGGCCGTCGCCGCTATTCACAAATTTCAGTGCCGCCTGCACTTTGGGCAGCATCGATCCGGGCGGGAATTCGCCCTGGGCGATGTAATCTTCGGCTTCTTTGGCCGAAATTTCGTCGAGCCATTTCTGGTTCGGCGTGTTGAAGCCGACGGCAACCTTTTCGACGCCGGTCAGGATGACCAGGGCGTCGGCATGGACGGCGGCTGCGAGGAGGACCGAGACCCAGTCCTTGTCGATGACCGCGTCGATCGGTTCAATGGTATTGCCGTGACGGACGACCGGTATGCCGCCGCCGCCCCCGGCGATGACGAGTTCCCCGGCGTCAACCAGGGCGAGGATCGCCTGTTCCTCGACGATCGAAAGGGGGATCGGGGACGCGACGACCTCGCGGTAGCCGCGCCCCGAGTCCTCGATAACTGTTTTGCCGAGAGCCGCGAGGCTCTCGCCTTCTTCCTTCGAAAGGAACGAGCCGATCGGTTTGGTTGGGTGCTTGAAGCCCGGATCTTCCGGGTCGACGAGGCAGCGCGAGACGACGGTGGTGACGGAGACGTCACGGCCGAGTTCGCGCAGCGCGTTCTCCAGCTGGTTTTGGATGTGGTAGCCCATGTAGCTCTGGCTCATCGCGACGCAGTCGGCGAGCGGGAACGGTTCCTGGCCTGCGGGCATGCGCCCGCCGTCCAGCCCCGTCTTGATCATGCCGACCTGGGGTCCGTTGCCGTGGCAGAGGACAATTTCGTAGCCTTTGGCCACCAGTGTGGCCAGGGGCTGGGCGATCACTTTTGCTGTCTCGACGAGCGGAGCCGGATCGGTTCCGAGGGCGTTGCCGCCGAGTGAGATGAGAATGCGTTTTGCCTTCATGTAAAGCTGTTCCTTCCTAGACGCTGAAAAGAATTATTCTGCCTGATGCTTGTCGTACAGGACGGGGAGTGTGCTGTAGATGGCGGCGCACTGAACGAGATCGTCTTTCCAGGTGATTTCGTTCGGGGCGTGTGCCTGTTCTTCCTTGCCCGGGCCGAGGCCGATGGTCGGAATGCCGTGGCGACCCATGATCGCGACGCCGTTTGTGGAGAATGTCCATTTGTCGACAACCGGTTCACCGTACAGTTCGGTGTAGCCTTCGACGAGTGCTTTCGTCTGGGGGGCGTCTTCGGGGATGACCCACGTCGGGAAGTAGCAGTCCTGCTCGTACACTTCGCCGGTCCAGGACGGACGGTTGTATTTGTAGAGGGAGACTTCGGCGCCGTATTTCTTCACGGAAGGCAGCGCGCGGATTTCGTCCAGGGCCATTTCCCATGTCTCGCCGTCGGTCAGACGGCGGTCGAGCGACACGGCGCAGCTGTCGGCCACGGCGCAGCGCGACGGCGAGGTGTAGAAGATTTCGGAGGTGGTGACGGTGCCTTTGCCGAGGAAGTCGTCATGCTTCAGCCGCGGGTTCAGGTCGCGGATCTCCTGCAGGATGTCGGCCATTTTGTAGATGGCGTTGTCGCCGCGTTCCGGTGCGGAGCCGTGCGAGGAGACGCCTTTGACGTCGACCCGGATTTCCATGCGGCCGCGGTGTCCGCGGTAGATCTTGTTGTTGGTCGGCTCGGTCGAGACGACGAATTCGGGACGGATGTTTTCGCGCTCGATGATGTAGAGCCAGCACATGCCGTCGCAGTCTTCTTCCTGTACAGTGCCGGCGACCATGACTTTGTAGCCGTCGGGAATCAGCCCGAGGTCCTTCATGATCTTGCCGCCGTAGACGGAGGAGACCATGCCGCCCAGCTGGTCGGAGGCGCCGCGTCCGCCGATCGTCGTGTCATCTTCAAAACCTTCGTACGGGTCAAACTGCCAGTTCGACTTCATGCCGATGCCGACGGTGTCAATATGGGCGTCAAACGCGATGATGCGGTCGCCCGTGCCGAGCCAGCCGTAGACGTTCCCCAGACCGTCGAATTCGGCTTTGTCGTAGCCGAGCTTTTCCATTTCTTCTTTAATCCGGCGCGCTTTTCTTTCTTCTTCACAGCTGCCGCCGTAAAGCAGGATGAGGTCGCGCAGGAATGCGGTCATATCGGCTTTGTAGCCTTCGGCTGCCTCTTTTATCTTTTTGTAGTCGAGTGTAATGTGTGACATGTATTTCTCCTTCTTATGTTTCGCAAAATGCGTTTATTACCAATGGCTTACAGGGTAAGCAGGCGCTGTTTGCCGTCTCGCTCCAGCCGTTCCAGTGCTGCGGCCGGGTCTTTCATCTTCTGCAGGAAGATCATGGCGGCGATGATGTACGGCTTGAAGCTGGCTTCCTTGTAGAGGGGGACACGGTAACGGTCGAAGACGGATGCGTCGACTTCGCCCATTTCAGTTGAGACGCCCGTGATGTCGGCCGGCAGGCAGTGCATGTAGAGCGCGCTCTTGTCGCGGGTCAGGGCCATCATGGCTTCGGTGGCGGCCCAGTCCTTGTGATTGGCGTTTTGTGCCAGCAGTTCTTTTTCCAGGGCGTTGATGCCGGCCTGGTCGCCGTTGCCGTACAGCACGGTCCGCTTTTCCATGGCGGCAAAGGGCGCCCAGCTCTTCGGGTAGACGATGTCGGCATCTTCAAATGCTTCCTTCATGCTGTTCGTCTTCACGAAGCTGCCGCCGTATTCGGCTGCATGTTTCGCACCGATTGCCTCGACGTCCGACATGATCTCATACCCTTCCGGATGCGCCAGCGTGACGTTCATGCCGAAGCGGGTCATGAGTCCGACGATGCCCTGCGGCACGGAGAGGGGTTTCCCGTAGGACGGCGAATACGCCCAGGTCATGGCGATCTTCTTGCCCCGCAGATTCTCAGCACCGCCGAAGTGATGAATAAGGTGAAGCATGTCGGCCATGGACTGTGTCGGATGGTCGATGTCGCACTGCAGGTTGACCAGGGTCGGACGCTGTTCAAGCACGCCGTCCTCGAACCCTTCCTTCACATAGTTTGAGAAGTCCTTCATGTACGTATGGCCCTTGCCGATGTACATATCGTCACGGATGCCGATGACGTCCGCCATGAAGGAGATCATGTTGGCGGTTTCCTTCACGGTCTCGCCGTGAGCGACCTGGCTTTTGCCTTCTTCAAAGTCCTGAACTTCCAGACCGAGCAGATTGCAGGCAGAGGCAAAGGAAAAGCGCGTGCGCGTTGACTGATCCCGGAACAGCGAAATACCGAGACCGGAATCAAATATTTTGGTTGAAACATTCTTTTCGCGCAGATCGCGCAACGCATCGGCGACGGCAAAGACCGCGTCGAGTTCATCTCTGGTTTTGTCCCAGGTCAGGAAGAAATCGTCACCGAAAAGTGAAGATGCTTCCAGTTTTCGCAGTTTGTCAGTCCATTGGCTCATGTCTTACCTCCTTGATAAGGCAAAAATTTGTAATTGATTTAAAAAAGTTTAGCGGTATTTGCCAAGCGCACAGAAAGCCGCAGGCCCAAAACCATCTGTATCACCATGATAGCACGCACACAGATGCAACTGCCTTGTAGAATCATACAAAGCAGGGAAGGGGGGCCAGCAAGGAAAAAATGGAATGTATTATGCCGTGAGTGGGAAGTGAAGGTCGACTGGAGGCATCTCACGAGGATCAGGGGTGACGAAGAACTCGCATCATACGATGATGTTCGGTTCAGTGTCATGACTTGAAACCGTGATCGAATGTTTCTAGATTATATGCTCTGTATT
>DUPJ01000168.1 GCA_012838355.1 Clostridiaceae bacterium | reverse complement strand
ATTTTATGATAAAATAAGAATATCTATACGAAGGCAAGCTTGATGCGAGGCATGAATCGTCAAGACGTTCATCGCAGCCGACGGTTACTGCCGTCAGCAATTCTCGCAAGATTCAGTTTGGCGGCCAGCACAACATCAACTGACGCTAATTTGCCGAGATCGGTCATTTCTATTCATCGTTGGGGCAAACCATGCTGGGACACATCCTGACACCCGTTTTTTTCAGACCATGTCTGAACCAGACCAGATCTGGCCTTTTCTGCTGCCCTGATAATCGGTGCACAGAGGGCAGGGTCTGGCCGATCTGTGTTCAAATACGCGTAAGACAGGTACAACGCGCATGAAGGGAGGATTTATGAAACACGTTATATCCGTCAGCGTCCTGCTGTTTGCATTACTGCTGGCCCTGCTGCCGCCGCTTCCGGTCAATGCGGCAACTGACAATTTTACAATGTCCTATTCATTTTTCCCCGGCGGGATGGGCTATAATGGCGGCTTCACGAATCTGATACTCAGAGTCACCAATATTGGCAGTACAAATATTGATAGGGTCGATGCGGTGATCAACCTGAGCGCCGGCTATGCCTAATCATGGACCGGAACCATTGTGCCGGGCGAAACAAAGGAAATCGTTACCAGCGCCATTCAATTCAGTTCATCAGACCTCAACGAAACTCGCATGCTGCAGGTAGGCATAAATAACGACACCGATGCGAATCCGGATGGCATACAGATGGCGTCGTTTACGATGCCGGGCATTGCGGTGATGTACGATGTCAGCGGCGATTTGCCGGCTGAGAGGACGCTGCATCCCGGCGAGACCATGTGGGGCGGAATTTTCATCAGAAATGCAAACGCCGCTGCCGGAATGAATCTCGCTGACCTGACACTTACGCTGACACTGGAATCGTCTGATGCCGAAGATATGGTTTTTGGCACGTTCTACGAAGGAAGTCTCGCACCGGGTGATACCGCTTATGAATCATTCAGCTGCGAGCTGGGTCAGGAGGACATCACAGAGCATCTGCAGGTCAAATGTGACGTCTCGTGCTCGGTTGCGGGCATCACTTACTACTCAATGCATAATCTGGGCGACTTCGCTGTGGTTGGTTTGCCGCCCGACATTGTCTTTACGTCTGTTTTGAGCGCCGACAAGCTCGACATCGAATCCGGTGACACTGTCACGTTCCGCATGGATCTGCAAAACATAGGCGACGACATCGGCAGCGTTGAGGTAACGAATCCGGGCGGGGTGACGGAGGCAAATGCCGAAATGATCCCCTCCGGAGGCAACGGCCAGATCTGGATCAGCAAGGCCATCTATGAAACCAGCGACATCGGTTTTGTCGTGATCGGGCGCAGCGGCGACACGAGTGTCTCTCAACCGACGAATTACGTGCACATCGCCGTCCGTCAGCCAACTGAAGCACCGACGGAATCGCCTGAGACAGCGCCACTTGAAACGGCCGCACCGACTGAACCTGATGCCGCAGATGAAGGCACGTCTGAGTCAGCGTTATCATCGCTGCTGTTTCTCTTCCTTTTGTTCTTCCTGCGCCTGCGGTTAATGGCCGGAGCGTAAGAAAAGTCACATTGTTCAGCAGAAGCAGCCTGTTTTTGCGAACGGCAACGCAAATCGAATGCAAAAACGGCTGACATCTTGCGGTTACCTCTGTTTAGACGGACAGTGATGCCTGTTTTGATGCGCTGTGGTTAAATAGGTCCGTGGCGAATAAACAAATAGATAAAACGAAAAGAATGCTCGACGCACCTGTCTTGCCTTTGCTCTTGCGTATGTCGGGGCCGGCTATTTTCTCAATGCTGATCGTGTCCTTATATCATATTGTGGACAGTCTTTTTGTCAGCGCCGTGTCGGAACCTGCGCTGCGCGCCGTGAGCATCGTTTCCCCCGTTCAAATGCTCATGATCGCATTCGCCGTCGGCACCTCCGTCGGTGTGAATGCTTATGTTGCAAGAAGTCTCGGCGCAGAAGATCAGGTGTCTGCTGATGCCGCGGCATCGCATGGCTTCATGCTGGCCTTTTTCAACTGGGGGCTGTTCATCCTGGCGGGCATTTTTGCCGCATCCCCCGTCGTTCGCCTGTTTACGGAGAACGCAGACGTGATGAGCGACGGTATTGCCTATCTGAGAATCACAACGATAGCTTCGCTGGGACTTTTCTGGCAAATCCACTGTGAGAAGATTTTTCAGGCCACGGGCAACATGATGCGCGCCATGTTTATCCAGTTGACCGGTGCATTGATCAACATCGCGCTCGATCCGATCCTGATTTTCGGCTGGTTCGGGTTGCCGCGGATGGGGGTGCGCGGCGCCGCCATTGCGACGGTGACAGCACAATTAATCGCGGGAGGCATTGCCGTCAGCTTGCTGCTTGGAAAAGAACGTGTGATACGTGTGCAAGTCAGAGGCTTTCGCTTTCAAAAGAGGATTCTGGCGGCGATTTATCGCGTTGGATTTCCAGCGCTGATTTTGCAGGCCATGACAGCCTTCGTCGGAATGACTTTCAATATGATCATTCGCCCGTTCTCTGAAATGGCGATCACCGTTATGGGCATATACCTCAGACTGGAGTCATTTGCCTTTATGCCTGTTTTCGGCATCGGGCAAGGGATGCTCCCTCTCATGGCTTATAACTACGGCGCAAAGCGGCCAGATCGCGTGAAGCTTGTCCTCAGGAACGGACTGATGCTGACGATGGGGATCATGGGCGTGTCAACCATTTTGTTTCAGCTGTTTCCGAATCTGCTTCTTGGCGCGTTCAATGCGACGCAGGACATGTTCAGCATGGGCGTTCCGGCGTTCCGGCGCATTTCGCCCTGCTTCATCTTCGCCGGCACCACCATCGCGCTGTCGAATGCTTTTCAGGCACTTGGGAGAGGATCTTACAGCCTCTATATCTCGGCGTTCCGTCAACTCGCACTGCTTCTCCCGCTGGCCAGACTCTTTGCCGAATGGCATCTCGATTACGTCTGGTTTGCGTATCCGATCTCTGACATCGGGGCGATGACGCTGGCCATTATTCTCTATCTCAAATTGTCGCGCAGAATCATGCCGACTGTCACAAACAGATTGGACACAAAAAGAAATCCAAACGTGGCGTGACATTTTCTGTGCGCTATCGTACGTACGCTCATTCTCGCTGCCGCTATAATCGCTAGGTACGGAGGGTTAACCCATGATTACTGATACCGATATGAAACATCTGCGGCGGTGTGTCGAACTGGCGGCCGAGTCTCTGGCAAACGGCGACGATCCGTTTGGATCGCTCATAGTATCCGGACAAGGCGAAGTGCTGGCAGAAGCGCGCAATCAGGTGAGTGGCGGCGACCAGACGCGACATCCGGAATTCGAACTGGCACGCTGGGCGGCAGCCAACATGACCCCGGAAGCGCGGCGGGATGCAACCGTATACACGTCCGGAGAGCACTGTCCCATGTGTGCGGCAGCACACGGCTGGGTCGGACTTGGCAGAATTGTTTATGCCAGTTCCTCGGAACAGTTTGTTCTCTGGAACAAGGAACTCGGCGCCCCCGCGTCACCAGTTCGCAATCTGCCTGTTCAGGATGTTATTCGTGATGCCGTGGTGGATGGTCCTGTGCCCGAACTTGCCGAGGCGGTCCGGAAGCTGCACCGGCAGTCGCGATCCTGAACGGCTTCTGGTCATCTCTTCATGAAACCTGAAGCGGATGCATGGGACAGCACGATCATTGGCTGGCTGATGGAGGGCGACCCCGCCATCCGCTGGCAAGTCCTGCGGGATCTCCTGGATGCGCCGGAGGGCCAAATCTCGCGCGAGCGGGCAAAAATCGCTCGCGAAGGATGGGGGAAAACGCTGTTGGACGCACAGGGCGGTGACGGGACGTGGGGCGGTGTCGCCTGGAATCCCGGCAACGATTCGACCATGCATGTGCTGACACTCCTTCGCATCTTCGGTCTCGACCCGCTGTCGGCGGCGGCGCGCCGTGCGATCGCACGGGTAGAGCAGGTGACATTCGGCGGTGACGTGCCGTGGTCAGGCAACCGCTTTTTTGAAGGCGAAACGGAACACTGCATTAACGGCCAGATCGCAGCT
>DUPJ01000167.1 GCA_012838355.1 Clostridiaceae bacterium | reverse complement strand
GTACAAAGAGAAAAACATCGCCGACGTGCTGGATATGACGGTTGAGGAAGCCGTCCGCTTCTTCGCACTTCAGCCGCGCATACTGGCAAAACTGCAGACGCTTTATGATGTCGGACTGGGTTATGTGAGGCTCGGCCAATCGTCCACCCAGCTGTCCGGCGGTGAAGCCCAGCGGGTCAAGCTCGCAACGGAACTGTCCAAACGGGCAACCGGTAAAACCATGTACATGCTGGACGAACCGACGACAGGGCTGCATACGGCCGATGTGCACAGGCTCAGCGCCATTCTGGCTCGCCTGGTCGAAGGCGGGAATTCCGTCGTCGTGATTGAACACAATCTTGATCTGATCAAGACGGCCGACTATATCATCGATCTCGGGCCGGAGGGCGGAGACGGCGGCGGCACGATTGTCGCAGAAGGCACACCGGAAGCGGTGAGCCAAGTGAATGAATCTTACACCGGACGCTACCTCAGGCAGGTGCTGCTGAGGCACGAGGCGAGGGAAGCCGTACGGTCACAAATGCGCTTTAACGAAGAGGAGGGGCGTGCTATAAAAGTGGCAGAAGGGGCCAAGGTATAACGACATGGCAAAGTGTTCAAAATGTGGTCAGAATGAGGCTGTGATTTACACCTCACGATTAGACCAGGGAAAACAGCAATCCGAAGGATACTGTATTAAATGTGCTTTCAATTCAAATATCGCAGGGCTTGAAGAGCTTTTCGCCAAAGCCGGCGTCAATGAATCCAACATAGATGAACTGACTGAACGCATGAACCAGATGATGGCCGGCATGGGGCACCGAAGGCCGGAAGACTTGTTTCGCATGATCCTGTCATCCGATCCGACGGACATGGGACTTGATTTCACGGGGGACGATCCGACCACGTACGATGAGGATGGTCATCCGAAGGATGGTCTCTTGCCGGTCGCCACGGGATCGGAAGTCGACGAGCCGAATGCACGGCGCGATACGACGACAGAAGGGGCTCCGGTGCGGACCAGAGAACGTGAGCGCCGCCGGAAATTTCTCGATCAGTTCGGCACGAATCTGACGGAGAAGGCGGCAGATCATGGCATTGATCGGATCATCGGACGGCAGCCGGAAATTGCCCGCGTCATTCAAATACTGAATCGCCGCAACAAGAATAATCCCGTTCTGCTCGGTGAGCCGGGCGTCGGAAAAACAGCGATAGCTGAGGGTCTGGCCGACAAGATTGTGAAGGGTGAAGTGCCGGACAAGCTGCTCGATCAGGAGGTCTATCTGCTTGATATGACGGCCATGGTCGCCGGAACCCAGTTCCGCGGCCAGTTCGAAAGCCGCATGAAAGGTGTCGTTGACGATGCCAAAAAAAGCGGAAATGTCATTCTCGTCATCGATGAGCTGCACAACATTATGGGTGCGGGTGATGCCGAAGGCGCCATGAATGCGGCCAATATTCTCAAGCCGGCGCTGGCGAAAGGTGAAATCCGCGTTGTCGGATCGACCACGCTCGACGAGTACCGCCGCTTCATCGAGAAGGATTCGGCGCTCGAACGCCGTTTTCAGAAAGTCATGGTCGACGAACCGTCTCCGGAAGAAAGCGTGGAGATTTTGCGCGGCGTCAAAGACTATTACGAGCAGCACCACTTTGTGCATTACAGTGACACCGTCCTTGAATTGGCCGTGAAACTGGCAGATCGCTACATCAACGACCGTTTTCTGCCCGACAAGGCGATTGACCTTCTGGACGAAGCCGGTTCCAAGGCGAACCTGGAGAACCGTTATCTGACGCTGACCAAGCTCAATCACGAGAAACTGCGCGTTTTGGAGGACGAACTGGATGCTCTCTCAGCCCAGCAGGCCTCACAAAAAGATGAATCGCGCGTGCTCCAGCTGTACGAACGTCAGGCCGACCTTCGGTCGAAGATTTTGCGCTTGAAGCAGGAAATAGAAACTGAAGAAGAAGATATGCGGCCAACCGAAATTACGACGGAAGATATTGCACAGGTCGTCTGGCTTTGGACCGGCATCCCTGTCCAGCGCATTACAGAGGACGAGACGGAGAAGCTTTTGCATCTGGAAGATCGCCTGCATCAGCGGGTCGTGGGGCAGAAAGCGGCTGTATCCTCTGTCGCCAAAGCCGTGCGGCGCAACCGTGCCGGCTTCGCCGGCAAGCGAAAACCTGCCTCATTCATCTTCGTCGGTCCGACGGGCGTCGGCAAGACGGAGCTCGTCAAGGCGTTGGCGGAAGCGCTGTTTGAGACAGAGGACGCCATGATTCGGCTTGATATGTCGGAATTTATGGAACCGCATACGGTCAGCAAGCTGATCGGCTCGCCGCCCGGCTATGTCGGTTACGACGACGGCGGTCAGCTGACGGAGAAAATCCGACGCAAACCGTACAGCGTGATTCTGCTGGATGAAATTGAGAAGGCGCATGCCGATGTCTACAACATACTGCTCCAGATTCTGGACGACGGACGCCTGACCGACAGTCACGGGCGCGTAGTCAGTTTCGAAAATGCCATCATAGTCATGACGTCGAATG
>DUPJ01000166.1 GCA_012838355.1 Clostridiaceae bacterium | reverse complement strand
ATGGAGCCCGATTACGTGGCTGCAAGAAGCCTTCTGGACGAGGATAAGCTGGACGAAGCCGTCGTGGCGCTTGAGGCGCTGGGTGACTATAAGGACAGCGCGGAACTTGCCGAGACGGCCAGGGCCAAACTGCAGGAGGTTCTCTATCAGGCGGCGGTCCAGCTGCTTGACGCGGATCGTCCCGAAGACGCAGACCCGCTTCTGCGCTCACTCGGCGACTACGCCGACAGCCAGGCACTGCTCGCCGATGCGGAACTGGAGATCGATTACCGGAACGCGCGCGATCTGCTCGCTGCCGGCGAATACAAACTGGCGAGCGTGGCCTTCAGAGCCCTGGGCGATTACAAAGACAGTGCGGCACTCTTTATCAATGCCGAAAGTCTCGCCGCTGCGGAGCATCCCGAGCCCCTGACCGAGGCGATTGAGTACACGGCACAGGCCGGCGACAGCTGGTATCTGATCGGTCAGACATTCTATGATGACACGAGTTATGCGCTTCTGAAGGAGATTGCCGCGGCCAACGACAGCCAGGTGACCGATCCGATCGAAGCCGGCCAAACGCTGACACTGCCGCCCCGCTGAGTCCGGACGGCAACGTTACGGCTGCCCGACTGGTGTTCTTGTTACAATTGATCTTTATCAATCGATGATAGGAATGCTTGATGATGAAAATATTTATTATAGCGAATCGTCTGCCCGTGCAGATCGAGCGTCATGCGGACGGCCTTTGCGTGACGCCGAGTGCGGGCGGGCTGGCGACAGGACTCGGTTCCCTCGAAACAACGGCTGAAAAGTACTGGATCGGGTGGCCGGGCATCCATGCCGAAACAGAAGCTGAAAAAACGGAAATTCGGGACGCCCTCCGCGTTCACAACTTTTTCCCCGTTTTTCTTGATCAGGACGAGATCGAAAACTATTACGAGGGCTACAGCAACAGCACGATCTGGCCGCTCTGCCACTATTTCCCATCCTATGTTGAGTATAAATCCGCTTACTGGGAAGCGTATCAGACGGTCAACGAACGCTTTGCCGAGGCGGCCAGACCGCTCGTCGAGGCGGGTGATGCCGTCTGGGTTCAGGACTATCAGCTGATGCTCCTGCCGGCGCTATTGCGCGCATGCTGCCCCGGCATCGGCATCGGCTACTTCCACCATATACCGTTCCCCTCCTACGAGCTGTTCCGGGCGCTGCCCGAGCGGAAGGCTTTGCTGAACGGACTTCTGGGCGCCGACCTGATCGGCTTTCACACGCACGATTACATGCGCCACTTTATCAGCACCGTGTACCGCGTGCTGAATCTGAACTGCCATCTCGATGAAATCAATTTGAGAGACCGCATCGTGCACGTCGACACGTTCCCGATGGGGATCAACTACGACCATTACCGCAGCTCGGCCGAACAGCCCGATGTGATCGCCGAAACGGATCGGCTGAAAGAGATGCTCGGCCAGCAGTCGGTCATCCTGTCCGTCGACAGGCTCGATTACAGCAAGGGCATCCTGCACCGCCTCGAAGCCTTTGCCGGTTTTCTCGACGCGCATCCCGAGTACCGCGAAGAAGTTTCGCTTGCCATGATCGTTGTGCCCTCGCGCGACTCCGTCGAAAAATACGCCGATCTGAAAGAGGGCATCGACCGCGCGATCGGGGACATCAACGGACGCTTTTCCACGATGAGCTGGACACCGATCCACTACTTTTACCGGCCGTTTCCGTTTACCGAACTGATGGCGCTGTACCGGCTGGCCGACGTCTGCCTCGTCACGCCGCTCAGAGACGGCATGAATCTCGTCGCCAAGGAGTATCTCGCGGCCAAGCGGGAGACGGATCCCGGCGTGCTCATCCTGAGTGAAATGGCCGGCGCCGCCGTCGAACTGGACCAGGCGATCATCATCAATCCGAACGATCTCATGGACGTCCAGGCGGCCATACTGACGGCCCTCTCGATGCCTCAGACGGAGAAGAGAGAGCGCCTGCTCACGATGCAGCGGCGGATCAGCAAGCACAACGTGAACCGCTGGGCGAACGACTTTCTGCAGGAGCTGCAGTCGATCACGGCGCAGAACCGGGAGGTGCTGCAGCAGATCGTCGGCAAACGCCTGATGACAGAGCTGAGAGAACATTACGAGGCGGCAAAGAACCGGCTGCTCGTGCTCGACTACGACGGGACACTGGCCCCCTTCACAGCCAAACCGGCCGAGGCGATGCCGTCTCCCGAACTGCTCGACTTGCTGAAGCGCATGAAGGCTGACGCGAAGAACACGGTCGTGATCAACAGCGGGCGCGACAAGGGGACACTTGACGCCTGGTTTGCCGGACTCGGCCTCGATTTTGCCGCCGAGCACGGTGCCGTCTACAAGCAGAACAACACCTGGACCGTAGTTCAGACGCCGCTTGAGAACTGGGATGAAGAGATCATGGCGATCATGACGCATGCCATCGAAAAAACACCTGGTGCCTCGCTCGAAGTCAAAGACACATCGCTCGTGTGGCATTACCGGAACGTCGATGTCTGGCTGGCCGAACTGCGCGCCCAGCAGCTCATCAACGCCCTGATCGGTCCGGCGTACCGTCTCGGCATGCAGGTCGTTCCCGGCCACAAAATCGTCGAAATCAAGCCGGCGAGCGTGAGCAAGGGTGTGGAGCTTGAGCGGCGCCTGAATGAATCCGACTTCGATTTTGTCCTCGCCATCGGCGACGACACGACCGATGAGGACATGTTCAATGCCCTTCCTGCGGACGGCATCAGCATCAAGGTGGGCGATTTGTCGGCAGCGGCGAAATACCGTATTCCGCTCCAGTCGTCGGTACTGCCGTTCCTTGATTTTCTCACGAAACGGGGAGTGCATTAACGCCTCTCACGTCTGAAGACCAATTCACGTGTGAGAAACTCATAAAATTTGAAACTTGTCTTTATCGTCAAACTGCACAAATAAAACCAATGGATTTGTGCAGTTTGGCGATTTGTTTTGCAATCAAGCGGTCATTATTGACACTGAGTACATATTTCGTCAAGATTAGTCACACCTGAATGGATCGTCATATATAAGCAGATAAGACTGCTTGGAAAGGTGTGGCAGACATGAAATTGAAAGACAAAATTGCGGTCGTGACGGGCGGAGCCCGCGGCTTGGGACAAGCCATCAGCGAGCGATTTGCAGCGGAGGGTGCGACAGTCGTCGCGCTTGACATGGGGGATCCAACGTACGAGGCAGACAACGTCTCGTTCATGAAGCTGAATGTGGCCGATCGTGCTGCCTGCAAAGCTGCATACGATGCGATCATCGAAAAATGCGGATGTTTGCCGCCCTTGCTGAACGCGCCGTTTATTACGAGACGCACGGTGACGGATTTCCGCTCCTTCTTCTGAACGGCATCATGATGTCGACCAAAAGCTGGACGCCGTTCATCGAGGTGCTGTCGGCCCGCCACCGCCTGATCCTCATCGATTTTCTCGATCAGGGGCAGTCGGACAAAATGGAAGCCCCTTACGATCACGGCATTCAGGTCGACGCGATCTTCGCCGTGCTCGATGATCTCGGCATCGAGTCGGCCGATATCGCCGGCATTTCTTACGGCGGCCAGGTGGCCCTGCAGGCGGCGCTCAGGCAGCCGGAGCGGATTCGCCGTCTCGTCATCGCCAACGCCGGCCTCTCCACATCGGCCTGGCTGGCGGAGATCGGCCACGGCTGGAACAATGTAGCAGGCGACGGCAGGGCGTATTACTACGCCTCGATTCCGTCCATTTACTCGCCGGGCTTTTACGAGTCGCGCAAAGACTGGATGGAGGCGCGCAGAGCCAAGCTGATCCCGCTCTTTTCGGATCCGGTGTTTGCCGCCCAGCTGGTGCGTCTGACGGACAGCTCGGAAAGTTACGATATCTCGGCCGAGGCGGATTCCATTACGCAGCCGACCCTGATCATCGGCAGCGAGACGGATTGTCTGACACCGCTTATGGAACAAAAGAAACTGCAGGCGAAACTGCCAAACAGCGAGCTCGTGATTATCCCGGACTGCGGACACGCCAGTATGTACGAGAAACCGGCGCTTTTTGCCAGTCTCGTTCTGGGACATCTCGCTCACGATCAGCGCGAGTTCGCGATTTAGGAGGCACCCATGCCGGAGAACGAATTTGTTACCCTGCCAAAAACAAAACGCGGTGAACGCACGTTCTCCCGACTCATTGAGAGTGCCGAGCAGGTATTTTACGAGAAAGGGTATCACGGTTCGGGTATCAAGGACATTACGGATCAGGCCGGTGTCGGACTCGGGACGTTCTACCTTTACTTCAAGGACAAAAAAGGCATTTACACCTATCTGCTTTCGCAGTACAGCCACATTATCCGCATGGCCATCGCCAGGCGGATACAGGCAGCGGGGGAGATCGACCGGAAGGAAGAAGAACGGCTCGGTCTGCTTGCCTTTCTCGAGCTGGTGCAAAAGAAGCCGCATTTTTACCACATTATCTGGGAATCACTGTATATCGACCGTTCGCTTTTCATCCAGTACTACGCGACGTTTGGCAAGCTATACAGCCGGCAGATAAGAAAAGCTCAGAAAGACGGCCACATGAGCGACGGTGATGCGGACGTCATGGCCTTTATGCTGATGGGCATCGCGAACTTTGTCGGCCTTCGCTATGCGATGTTCGACCAGCTGGCGGATCTGGAACACGTGGCCACCGAAGCGATCCGGATTCTGGACGAAGGCATGTTCAACAAAAAGGAAGAAAGCGATTCGTGATGCATCTGCACGCGAACGCCAAGGAGGAAGTCATGAGAAAAAGTGTCATTTTGGCAGCCAAACGCACCCCGACCGGAAGTTTCGGCGGTGCCCTGAAGGACGTGAGTTCGGTTCTGCTCGGCAAGTATGCAGCCAAAGCAGCCCTGGAGGAAAGCGGCGTTGATGTCGCCGATGTCGACGAATTGCTGATGGGCCAGGTGCTGCCGGCCGGACAGGGACAAGGTGTCGCACGCCAGATTGCATTGGGTGCCGGTTTGCCGATCGGTACGCCGGCATCGCAGATCAACATGGTCTGCGGCAGCGGCATGAAAACGGTCATGCAGGCGGATATCGACATTCGCGCCGGCGAAGGCGACCTGTACGTGGCGATGGGGACCGAGTCGATGTCCCAGTCGCCGTTCCTGATGCCCTATCAGGCGCGTTCCGGGATCAAAATGGGCAATATCCAGTTCGAGGACCACATGCTGAAAGATGCCCTGATGGATCCGTTCGACGTGGTTCACATGGGCATCACAGCCGAAAATATTGCGGCTAAATACAATATCTCGCGCGAGGCACAGGATCAGTTTGCCATCACCTCACAGGAACGGGCGATTGCAGCGATCGATTCCGGCGTGTTCAAAGACGAGATCGTTCCCGTCGAGACGACCGTCCGGCGCCAGACTGTCATCGTCGATACCGACGAACACCCGAACCGGCAGACGTCGCTCGAAAAGCTTGCGAAACTGCGGCCGGCTTTCAAGAAAGACGGCAGTGTCACGGCCGGCAATGCATCGGGTCTGAACGACGGCGCCTCGGCGGTCGTGGTCGCCAGCGATGACTATGCCAAGGCAAAGGGACTGAAACCGCTCGTTGAAATCGTGGCCATCGGCCAGGGCGGCGTCGAACCGTCGCTGATGGGCATGGGACCGGTACCGGCGATCAAGCAGGCGCTGGAACGCGCAAACATGAAACTGGACGACATGGACCTGATCGAGCTGAATGAGGCATTTGCCGCGCAAAGTCTCGGTGTGCTGACCCAGCTGTCCGAAGACCACGGCGTGTCGGTGGACGATCTTCTGAAGAAGACGAACATCCACGGCGGTGCCATCGCCCTGGGACATCCGCTCGGCGCATCCGGCAACCGCATCCTCGTCACCCTGATCCATCAGATGAAAAAGCAGAAGGCCACCTACGGTCTGGCGTCACTTTGCATCGGGGGCGGCATGGGCACCTGCGTGATCGTGAAAAATATCGAGTAAGCGACGTACCCTGCTTAGATAAGCTGATATGCAGCGAAAGAGACTGCCGCAGGCAGTCTCTTTCTATTCAACAAGATTTTCTGATTTCATTCGGCAAGATTTCTTGCTTTCATTCAGCAATATTTTGGTCATCAGGCAGATGACTTTATTCCACAAGGAACGTGAACACGGGAGTGAATATCGAAATGAAGATCGGACCGTATCGTACTGCCCGCATGGCAGAGACGGTTTTTGGTAGCGTGAAGGCATGAGAAGCACAAGGAGGACAACCGCATGATGCGAAAGAAATTGTCT
>DUPJ01000165.1 GCA_012838355.1 Clostridiaceae bacterium | reverse complement strand
GAGGACGACTACTATATCCTGGACTTCACGATCGACGGCATTCGGCCGCTGTATGTTTTCAACGAGACGTGCCAGGAGACAGTTCCGCAGGCACTTGTGTGCTTTTTTGAGTCAAAGTCTTTCGAGGATGCGATTCGGACGGCCATTTCCCTCGGTGGTGACAGTGATACGGTGGCAGCCATAACCGGTGCCGTTGCCGAAGCATACTATGGCATACCGCCTGCCCTCGGCCGGCGTGCGCTTGGATATCTGGATGCGGATCTGCGGGCTGTCTGCGATGAGTGGATGCGTTTTACATCCGGGTGAAACAGAAACTATCACAAAATGTTTTACGTCACCACGCTCGAAATATTGAAATAATCGATGTTTGTCATGATGTGTTGCCGTAATTCTGCATTTGTGTAAAATGACCGTAAACGATTAATGCATCGTTGGGAGGTTTACATGAAATCAAGAATTCTGGTTTTTGCGCTCGTCATTTGCCTGCTGTTCTCACTGACAGTTTTTGCCAAAGCACCGGCGGATGGTACTTTTGAAGGCACCGGACAGGGTTTCGGCGGCCCGGTTAAGGTGAATGTGCAGGTGGCAGACGGCGAAATCACCGCTATCGAGGTGGCTGAACACAATGAATCGTATGGTATTGGCGATCGGCCGCTCGACATCATGTCCGAGCGTATTCTCGCCGCCCAGTCCTATGAGGTCGATCTCGTATCCGGTGCAACTTATTCGGCAAATGCACTGAAATTTGCCGTGAAAGATGCACTGGACACAGCCGGTATCGAAGGCTTTGATGCGGCGACAAAAACAGAGATGACCGAGGAGGAAATCACGACCGACGTCGTGGTCGTGGGTGCCGGTCTGGCCGGTATCAGCGCCGCCATCGAAGCGAAGCTCGCCGGCAGTGATGTCGTTGTGCTTGAAAAACTCGGCCGCATCGGCGGCAACTCGATTCTGTCAGGCGGCATTGTCTGCGCAACCGGCAGCCCGATGAACGAAGCGTTCGAAGACGATGCAGACGATCTCGTCAGCTATTATCAGGAACGGGCCAATGGCAAAGCTGATGAGGAGCTTTTGTACTACATTGCAGAAAACTCGGGTGACTCGATTGCCTTCATGCTGGAAAACGGCGTGGAGTTCAATGAAGATATCGGCCTGGGCGGAACTTCTCCGAGACAGCGCCTGCATTCTTCGCCTTCGCGAGGAGCCGGCATTGTGCTGCCGCTTCTTGAAAAGGCAGAAGAACTTGGCGTTGAATTTATGCTGGAACGCCCGGTAACCAGCCTTATTTCTGAAGACGGCGCAGTCAAAGGCGTCGTTTCGGAAGGCAGATACGGAACGCTGACGATCAACGCCGGTGCTGTCGTGATGGCAGCTGGCGGCTTTGATGCCGATGAGGCCGTACGCGATATGTATTCGCCGCATGCTCAGGGTGCGATCCCTTATACAAGCAAGGGCAACACCGGTGACTACATTGCCTGGGCCGAAGATCTTGGTGCCGAACTGTATTTCAATGATGGCGTCGTCGGCATCCGCGCCGTTACTGCAACGGCGTATCTGACTGACAGCATCAACCTGCTTGGCTGGCTGAACACCATCGCGGTGACCGACGAAGGTGTTCGCTTCTCCAGCGAGGCTGCCGACTATCCAATCCTGTTCACGAATATGGTTGCCACAGGCAGACAGGATTTTTACTGGATTTACGATGGCGTCACCATGCCTGAACTGTGTGAACTGGCTGTCGAGAGAAACGTTGGCTTCAAGGGTGAAACCCTTGAGGAACTTGCGGAAACGGCGGGCATGGATCCCGGTACACTGGTCGAAAATGTGGAACGCTACAACTCATTTGCCGGCGGTGAAGATGAGGACTTCGGCAAGGCGGGTATCGTCGCACTGGCCGATGGTCCGTACTATGCGATTCGCGTGCGGCCGGCCACGATCGGCACCATGGGCGGTTTTGTGACCAACACGAACAGTGAAGTACTTGATATATACGGCGAGACCATTCCGGGATTCTATGCTGCAGGCGAATGTGCCAGCGGCAAATTCTTCGACCAGGAATACCCGTCATCCGGGACGATGCTGAACATCGCAACGGTATTTGGCCGTACCGCAGGCATCAATGCCGCGGCGTATGCCGGAGAATAGACCGCAAAACTTTATGAACCGGATCCGATGATCCCGGACAAGCCCCCTTCAACGGTTGCCATGCTTCCTGAGGGGGGCTTTTCAAACGTTCATCCGGAAGCGCATGCATTGCGGTGCCGGCTGGAAATCCAGTGACAAAGAAAGCAAGCTGATGACGAACAATAGGCAAGAAGCAAACCCGACGAAAATTGCGAATCTGGCGGAGGGCGAGACGGGCCGCGTGATTGCGCTCAACATACCCGCCGACCTGATCGATAAGAACGCCGAGCATGTCGAATATATCCGCTGCGAGGCAGAGCAGCTGCCGCTGGCGGACAATGCCGCAGATACGATTATCATCGCAGGAGCAAATTATGTGGTGTCCCTTCGCGAACTGTTTCGCGTACTGAAAATGCGCGGCAGACTGCTTGTGGTCGATGTTCCCGTCGATGATGCGGCCGCATTTGAACAGAAGTTGGCCGCTGCCGGATTCATCTGCAGACGCGTTGCAAAAAACAGCCGGGTGATGACGCTTGAGGCCGAAAAACCTTTCGACTATACGGCAATTATTTTTGGGGACAAACAGGCAGAGGCGCATGAGACTGACCCAATTTCGATCCTGAATGCGTGGATGGATCATCCGGATGTTTTCATGCACGGGCCGGAGCATCACGTGCTGGATGGTGCCGCCTTGCTTGTTGCGCTTGATCGCTGGTTCAGTCAGCACCCCGGAGAGGCTCAGAAAGTGCACTCATGGCACAGGGAACAGGCAGCCAGGCTGAACGCGGATGAGCCGGATGAGGAAAACCATGAAGTGCCGGTCATGAATATTCGGGACGCCATTTCCGAACTGATCGAGCGTGCCGGCGGTTACCCCGGGGGAGCCTGCGGCTATCTCGGCGTTTGCGGTGCTGCTGTGAGTGCGGGAACGGCCTTCAGCATCTTCAGTGTGACGTCGCCGTTCAGCGATATAACATGGAGCGAAAGCAGCGCACTGACCGGCAGTATTCTGACCAGACTCAGCACCAGCCCCGGGCCGCGCTGCTGCAAGCGCAACGCATACATGGCGCTGCAGACGGCAGGCGATTTTCTGAAACAACACTACAGCATTGATCTGAAAACGAACGACAGCGTCCGATGCCGTTATTTCGACAAGAATGAAGAGTGCGTATTCACCGACTGTGTATTTTTCTGATTGCCAGAAAAACGGGCAGTTCGCTGCCTGCACCGGATTCACGAGACAGGCGAAGCTGGAGGCCATTTTTGGAGGCTATTTCATGTAATATAATGGACGTGTGAAAAAGGCAGGTGCACTGCCTTTTCCATGTAATGGGGAAGTCGATGAGTGAGCTCTAGTCCCCGGTCCGGGAGGTATGATATGGATGGAAACTTACTGATTGCGTTTGGCATGACGACTTTTGCCGGTCTATCGACAGGCATTGGCAGTGCCATCGGTTTGTTTGCGAAG
>DUPJ01000004.1 GCA_012838355.1 Clostridiaceae bacterium | reverse complement strand
TTCGAACCGGACGAGGTTGAAACAAGTCTGCTCTCTCGCGGCTATGAGGAAGTCCAAAGCGATTCGGGCCCATTTCGCATCTTTGCACCGGACGGTGACATTGCGGGCGGTACCGCCATCGATCTCACGCAGACTGATCCGGCCTTCATCTTCGGCGGTGATCTGGGCCGGTCGTGGCCGGTGATGCTGAGTGACTCGCTAATCTGGTCGACTGCGGACGCTGCAGCCGTTTTGGCGATTGCGGAGAGAACCGAAACATCACTTCTCGCATTTCCCGGCCTTCGTTCGCTGCTGACTGCCGTCGACTCGGCAGCCGGCGGCTCGATCGGTCAGCTGCATGTCATGGCGCTGCCCGCGATCGGCTTTGACATTCCGGATCTGTCGGATCCTGACCTGATGCTGCCGGTTGAAACGGGACTGAAGCGCGACCGCCCTCTGTCACCCTATTTTGCACTCGCCCTTGCGCAGCGATTTGAGGACGAAGCTCAGTGGATCGATCTGGCACTCGTCTTTGATAGTCCGGAGACGGCGAAAGCAGCGGGCGATATCCTGCAGTATCGCCTGCTTGATGCCGTATCCCAGCGGTCGCTTCAAAGCATCAGTGAGTCCGTTTCGGGCATGGGCGGAAAGCGTCTTGCAGCAGTGGTGGAGGCAGCTGATGACGGCACCGGCGTGCTGAGAATTCCCTTCAGATTCGAACTGACCGGTCCTGCCGGGGAGCCGAATGCAGAAGGATACTCGGCGTTTCGCTTCTTCATGCAGCTCTTTTTGCAGCGGGACATCAACTGGCTTCGGATCGGGCCCTAGTCGGTTCACGGAGAATCGCAGCAGCCTGGTGAGGCAAACAATGCCTAGAGAGGAAATGCACATGGAAAAATTAGCACTGATTGTTCTGCTCGATCGTTTTGCCGATTGGGAAATCGGCTTTCTTGCCCCCCTCTTCCATTCCCCTGATATGGCGGAACCGAAATGGCGGACCATGATGGTGTCGCTGAAGAAAGAGCCGATTGAAAGCATGGGGAAACTGACGGTACTGCCTGACTCTGCCATCGATGATGTGCCCGCTCAATTCGATGCACTCATCCTGATCGGCGGTCAGTCCTGGCGGACGCCGCAGGCTCTTGATGTCATCCCGCTGATCGATAAAGCCAGAAAACTGGATGTGCCGCTGGCCGGTATCTGCGATGCTGCCAATTTTCTTGGCTGGCACGGCTTTTTAAATGAAGTGAAGCATACGGGCAATGCCGGCGGAGAGATGGCGACTTACCAGGGGACGAAATACACGAACAAGCAAGATTTTGATGCTGCTGCACGTGCCATATCGGACAAAAACACAGTGACAGCCGACGGTGCCTCATCGCGTCATTTCGCGGAACACGTGGCGCGGCTTCTTGCATTATATCCGGATGCTCAAATTGATGAATGGGCTGTTGTCCATGACATAGGTGAGAAGGCCTATTTTGAAAGCAAGTAGACTTCAGGGATAAACAGGCTGCTTCAGGTGATCGGCGATACTGGTTGAATGATTGTGCGCTTGCTTTTTCAAAAGACTTACCGCGATATTGCTAAAACACGGGCGTCAGCAAACACCGGCGTTCCCCAACACGGGAAATAAAGGATAGGCTCATTGAAGTTGCGCATCTCATGCAGGAGGCAGGCAGCCTCCGATGACCTGACGTCATACAAGGAAGCGATGGCACTATGCCCCCGCGTTTGGTGTCAGGATTGCGACAGTGCCTTCTTTCGAATCGACGTAATGGCCGCCTTTTTTGAAATTGCGATCAGCCGGCCATTTGCATGGTATTCTTGGGAACCACTGATTAATGCAAACCACGTTCTGATCGAATAAAATAGAGAAAACAGTCACAAGGTGGTTCTGAACATGCAGCAAAGCTTCAGTGATTTGGAATACAAAGGCCGTCGCCGACAGACCCGT
>DUPJ01000164.1 GCA_012838355.1 Clostridiaceae bacterium | reverse complement strand
TTGACCCGCCTGGCAGTCAGCCTGATCGGCATTTTCGTCATCGCGTTTGCCGTTGAAAAGCTGATGGGGAAAAAGGCTGCTGACGAACTGTATGCCAGAGCCAATGCCGGCGAGTAAAGCGAACCGATTCCCTGCAGCCCGCAGATGGAGCGAAGACCAATCAAGCTGCCGCCCGTTCGCCTTCATTTAAGTGGAAAAGTGACCGTTCACACTGCCTCTTTCACGAAAATTCACGGTCGATTGTCCTATTCATTTTCAGTTAATTCCATGTTACGCTCTTATGCGGTAGGCATGCGGACATCATCTTTCCTTAATAGTGTCCGTCGCCCGGAAGGGACTTTTACATGGATTTCTTTCGAATCCTAACCTTGATTGGTGGCCTTGCCCTATTCCTTTATGGCATGGATTTCATGGGCAACAGCCTGACCAGCTGGTCCGGCAAGCGTCTGAAGACGATTCTCGGAAATCTCACCTCAAACCGCTATAAAGCCGTCCTGCTTGGAGCTGCCGTCACGGCCATCATACAATCTTCGTCAGGCACGACAGTGATGGTTGTCGGCCTTGTAAACTCCGGTATCATGGCATTGCGGGATGCAATCGGCGTGATCATGGGGGCAAATGTCGGCACCACAATTACGTCGTGGATCCTGAGTCTGACCGGCATCGAATCGACAAATTTTTTCATCCGCCTTCTGAAACCAACATACTTTGCACCGATTCTGGGTATCATCGGCATTGTCTTCCTGCTTTTTGTCAAGAACGACCGCTGGCGCAATCTGGCGGGCATCTTTGTCGGTTTTGCCATCCTCATATTCGGCATGGATACGATGAGCAACGCGATGAAGCCGCTTGCCGCAAACCCCGACTTTCAGAACCTTTTCCTCAAATTCTCAAACCCGATTCTCGGCATTATTGCCGGTGCCGTGCTGACGGCCGTCATCCAGAGTTCATCAGCGTCGGTCGGCATCCTGCAGGCGCTCAGCGCTACCGGTATCGTTACCATGTCGGCCGCCGTGCCGATTATCCTGGGCCAGAATATCGGGACCTGCGTTACGGCTGCATTGTCTTCACTCGGCGCACAGCGCAATGCCAAACGCGCCGCTGTCGTACATCTGCTGTTTAACCTCATGGGTACCCTGTTGTTCGTTGTTCTAGTGTATGGCATCGAACTGTTCGTGTACCTGCCATTCATGCACGTGATCGCCGCCCCAGTCAGCATCGCCATTGTTCATTCAATCTTCAACGTATCCAACACAGCCTTACTGGTCAACTTCATTCCGCATCTTGAGCGGCTCGCCTTCATCATTTTTCCGGAAACCGAAGAAGAGCGCCAGATGAAATTTGATCCGTTTCAGGTTCTGGATGACCGCCTTCTGGACACACCGACGATCGCACTCCAGCAGAGTCAGTCGCTTTCAAACGACATGTTCAGGATGGCCATAAACCTCGTTCATAACGCCGAAGACATGCTGCGATCGTGCGATATCGGTCTTTATAAAAAAATGAAGCGGCAGGAGGCCAACGTCGACCGGTATGAAGATGCCCTCGGAAACTATCTCCTGAAACTGAGTGCCCTGAAGCTTACGGACACGGAAAACCAACAGCTGACCATCATGCTGCACGCCATCGGCGACTTCGAGCGAATCGCCGATCACGGCTGGAGCATGGTGCTGGCTGCCAAGGAGCTCAATGACAAGAAAATCACATTCTCTTCGTACGCAAATGCCGAGCTGAATGTCCAGCTGCAGGCACTGAACGATACTCTGGAAATGACGTATCAGGCATTTGCCGAAAACAATACAGACAAGGCGCGGCTCGTCGAACCGCTGGAAGAGACAATCGATATCCTGAACAATCAGTTGAAGGAACGCCATGTCCAGCGTCTGAAAGCCGGCGTCTGTTCGATTGACCTCGGCTTTATCTGGGCCGACATGCTGACCGCCATCGAGCGCATTTCCGACCATTGTTCAAACATTGCCGTCCTGATTCTTGAAATGGAAGAGCGGCAGATGGGGGCACATCAGTATCTGCATCTCGTCAAGAAAAAGAGCAATGTGGAGTTTCAGGATAAGGTGGCGCATTACGCGGATCTCTATCAGCTGCCGCCACGCCCCGACAATTACCCGTGGCCTGAATTTATGGAAGACAGCTTCACCGAGGACCAGGTTCAAACTAAAGAAAAACGTCCCGCCAAAGACTCCGTCTGACGGAACATACGGTTCGCTGTCGCGCTTGGCACACTGCAAAAAAAGAGCCGCCTCATTTTGCGAGACAGCTCTTTTTTAGGGGGAAGTGGCGCTTAATCAGCACAGGTGCTAATCATTGGCTCCAAGATTGGGGCAAACGCCGTTGTTGCCGCCAAAACGGCCGCCGCGGGCCATGCGGCCCGTGCCCGTGCCGAGTCCTGCACCCTGATTGCCCAGAGCGAGACCGTATTCCTGACCGATCCGAGCCTGATCCTCGCTCGGACCTGTGCCGTCGCACGTACCGTCACAACTTTGCAGCTGTGCATTGACTTGCAGTGCCTGCTCATTCGTCAGTTTGCCTTCGGCAACAAAACTCTGGACCATAGCCTGCTTTTGTTCAATCGTCGCCTGTCCCTGGCGGCCAAAGCCAGCGGTACCTGTTCCACTGCCGGGACCTTTCGCCTCGATTGCGAGGGAACCAAGTGCAAGCACGAGTGCTGCTGCCACCAGTACGGCGATCCATTTATTTCGTTTCATCTTTCTGAAACCTGCCTTTCTTTTGCCTGTGTGCAATGTCGTTACGCTGACGATCTTACTGCCTGTCTGTGTCAAAAGTGTGCCCATATGCGGCCGGTTTTGCGTCATCCATCGGTGAACCGAGCGGCACCTTGCCAACGTTTTGTCACAAAAACGTGCCGCACTCGCTTAAAATGATTTAGAAGCAGCTGCCATATTTCTCAGACACTGCTCATGAACGACAGCAAGGAGAACCGCGCGATGGCCACAATCCTGATTGCCGATGATCACGAGGCAATAGTCGATGTCCTGAAACGTTATGCCCTGCATGACGGCTATGAGGTCATCACGGCGACAAACGGCCGGGAAGCGCTGGAACAGTTCGAGCGCGCACTGCCGGATCTTATTTTGCTTGATGTCGCCATGCCCGAGGTAGACGGTTTTGAAGTCTGCCGGACGATCCGCAAAACATCCGATGTCCCGATCATTATGGTCACGGCCAGGGGCGAGGACTTTGAACGTATTATGGGACTCGACATCGGCGCCGATGACTACATCGTCAAGCCCTTTTCGCCGGGCGAGGTGATGGCCAGAATACGCGCGCTGCTCAGAAGGGCAGCACGTCCGGAAGATGACGCCAGAACGGGGGGCGCGCCGCTCGTGCAGCTCGGCAAACTGGAAATCAACAAGGACACGTACGAGGTGCGTGTTCACGCTGAACGTCTGCGCTTGACAAAACGCGAGTTCGATTTGCTCCTCCTCTTTGCCACCCGACCGCATCATGTCTTTTCCCGCGACGACCTGCTGAACCTCATCTGGGGCTACGACTATTTTGGCGACAACCGCACGGTCGATTCCCACATCAAGCGACTTCGGGCCAAATTGAATGAAGCAGGACTGCCTGACTGGCAGATTGAGACGGTCTGGGGCGTCGGCTATAAAATGAGCGACGAAAGCGCGGCTCTGCAGGAGCAGAAATGAAGCTTGTCTGGAAAACATTCTTCGCCTTTGCCCTCGTCCTGCTGTTTTTCGCCGTCAGCATCGGCATTCTGTTCGGTCAGCTGTTCCGGCAGAATACGCTGAATGCGTTTAAAGAATCCCTCGCCGTCCACGCGCGGCAGCTGGCTGAAGCCGTCGCCGATATCCCCGCCAGACATGAAGTCAACCGTCCGGAGATGGCCGGCCGAGGCATGCAGCTCGGCCGCAATCAAAGGGAAATCAGCGACTATCTCGACTTTTTGGCCGGTCACGCAAGTGAAGACATCTGGCTGATCGACCGCGATTTCAACCTGCTCATGTCACCCGACGGTGCGCCGAACGAGGGCGCACAACCGGACAGTCCGGTTTTGCTGCCCGAGAATGCGCGCCAAATCGTGGAAACAGCATTCACGGGAGTCAGTGCCTATACGGAGCAATTCAGCGACACGATCGGGCAGCTGACGCTGACTATCGGCCAGCCGGTCATGGAAAACGGAACGGTCAGCGGCGTCCTGCTCCTGCACGCACCGGTAGCCGGCTTGCAGGAAGCCAACCGGCAGGCCAACCTGATCCTTTTGTACAGTCTCGCTTCGGGTCTCCTGATCGCAGCCGCAGTCGCGCTGTTCTTCAGCCGCCGTCTGACCCGTCCGCTCATCCGGATGAAGCGAAATGCCGCCCTGATGGCTTCCGGCGATTACTCATCGCGGTGCAACCCGAGCGGCAACGATGAAATGGCCAGTCTGGGGCGCTCGCTCGATACGCTCGGATTGCGCCTCGAAGAGGCCCGTACACGGGCGGCCGTTCAGGAGGCATCGCGGCAGGATTTTCTGGCCGCCATCTCGCATGAACTACGGACACCTGTGACGGTCCTGCGCGGCCTCCTCGAAGCGTGGCAGGACGGCATCGCGGGCGACCCCGATGAGACGAGGGCTCAGATGCTGACCGAAACAACGCAGCTGGAACGCTTGATATCGGACCTTCTCGAGCTGTCCCGCCTGCAGCAGCACGACTTCACCCTGAGGTTTGAGGAGCAGAGCATCACCCAGATACTGGAAGATGCCGTGCGGTCCATGAAGCCGGCGGCAGCAGCGAGGAAGGTTGATCTCATTTTCGTGAAATGTGATGACGAACAGCCGCTTTCAGGCGATTACGGCCGCCTCAAGCAGATGTTCCTGACCGTTCTCGACAACGCGGTGAGAGTTTCACCGGAAGGCAGCCGGGTCACCGTCACGTATCGGGATCGGGCGGTGACCATACAGGATCAGGGGCCGGGCATTGCCGCCCGCGATCTGCCGCACATCTTTGAACGCTACTATCAGGGCACAGAGACAAAAGGTTCAAGCGGCTTGGGACTGGCCATCGCCAAAGCCATCGCAGATCGGCACAATATCCGGATCGACGTGCTCAGCCAGCCCGGCGACACCGTGTTTCGCTTTCTGCTGCCGGATCAGGCCAGTACGCCGGCGCGCGTCAAATAACGGCGCCATACTTTTTTTGCCTCGCTGACTGCACGCGCTTCATCGATGCGTGTCAGGCGTCCCTCCGAGGCAACCACCTGTCCCCCGACAACGGTGGCCAGCGTGTCGCCCGCGTACCCGATCGCCGCCGGCAGCGCTTTCGGATCGAGGTCGCTGCCGACGTATTCCAGGCGATTGACATCAAGAATGAACAGATCGCCGGCCATCCCGACTTTCAGCATTCCGAGCGCATCGTCCCTGCCAAGCAGTGTTGCGCTTCCGTTCGTGGCGATTTTCAGCATGTCGCCGGCGGACGGTGCCTGATCGCTTTCATGCAGGCGATGCAGCAGATAACCGGCACGAATCTCAGCCAGGAGATTGGATCCGTCATTGCTCGCGCTCCCGTCAACGGCCAGTCCCACCGGGATCCCAAGTGCCAGCATCTCTCTGACGCGGCAAACGCCGGATGACAGTTTCATGTTCGAGACGGGACAATGAGCAACACCGGAACCGGTGCGCTGCAGAACAAGAAGCTCGTCATCGTCGAAGTGGATACCGTGGGCAAACCAGACATCCGGTCCGGTCCATTCGAGTGATTCCATGTAGGCGAGCGGACGCATGTTTTCCGTTTCAAGCACATAGCGGGATTCGTCCCGCGTTTCGGCCAGATGCGTATGCAGGCGCACGCCGAGCGATCTGGCCAGACGGGCTGACTGAACCATCAGCTCCGGGGTGACCGAAAACGGCGAACACGGCGCCAGCACGACCTGCCGGTACGAGAAGGGCGACGGGTCGTGGAATTTTTTCACCGCCGCTTCTGAATCGGCCAGAATCCGATCCGTGTCCTGAACGACCGAATCGGGCGGCAGACCGCCCTTGGACTCACCGCGGGACATGCTGCCGCGAGCTGCGTGCAGGCGAACGCCGATCGCGTCTGCGGCGGCAAAAAGCGCATCCATGAAGCGATCACCGGCCTCGTTGAACACATAGTGGTGATCCATCACGGTCGTGGCACCGTGCCGCACAAGGTCGGCCAGGCCGACAAGCGCCGCATAATATACGACATCCTCATCCATATGTTTCCAGATTCCGTAAAGGCCCTTGAGCCAGGCAAACAGTTCAAGATTCTGAACGGCCGGAATGTTTCTCGAATATGTCTGATAGAGGTGGTGATGCGTGTTGATCAGGCCGGGGTAGACGATGCCGCCCCGCGCATCAAGCTCCCGATCGGCAGCCCCCGCGTCAGCACCGATTCGGGCGATGACGCCGTCTTCAATCAGGATGCTGGTGTGTTTGAAAACGCGGTCTTCTTCGTCACAGGTGACGGCCGCGCCGATGTTCTTAATGAGAAGTGAAGACACGGTTGATACTCCAATCGGCTGTAGTCGTGCTAAGCATACCATGTTGCAGCGGGCGCTTGCAGCGTGCAACTGGCCAGCATCTGCTGCTGGCTTGCG
>DUPJ01000163.1 GCA_012838355.1 Clostridiaceae bacterium | reverse complement strand
TGGCGCAGTGTTTTGCCATTTGCCTGCCTGAAGCCAAAACGCTGAAAGCACGCGGATGGACGGACGATCAGTTTATCCGCTTTACCGCCGAGCGGTTTTATGAAGCGGTTGCGGCGCACGACGACGTCATCCGTACGGCAAAATCGGTCGCAGAGATCCTGGCGAATCATGCGGCGGGGCGTACGTCAGCCATTCTGTCCATCGAGGACGGGCGCGGTGTTGGCGGTGATCTGGAGAAGCTGCGTGAATACCATGATCTGGGTGTCAGACTCCTGACCCTGACCTGGTTTGATGAAAACTGCTTCGGTTCGCCAAGTTCGGATGACCCCCTGGTCATGAATAAACCGCTGTCCGAATTCGGACGTACGGCCATTCCCCTTCTGAATGAACTCGGAATCGTGATTGATGTCTCGCATCTTTCGGACGGCGGTTTCTGGCAGCTGATCGACCTGTCGGAAAAACCGTTTGTCGCGTCTCACTCGAACTGCCGGGCACTGGTGCCGCACTTTCGCAATCTCGATGACGACATGATCCGGGCGCTCGCGCAAAAGGGCGGGGTCATGGGGCTGAATTTCTGCAGCATATTCCTCGATCCGGCAAATCGGATCGGCGCAGAAATCAAAAATCTCATGACCGATCTTCTTTTTGACGGCAGAAATGAACTGCCGCCCGGCGTCAGCCGCATCGAGGACATGGTCCGGCATGTGATGCATGCATACAAAGTCGGCGGGGCGGACGTTCTGGCAATCGGTACCGATTTCGACGGGATGTCGCCTCTCGGTCTGGAGATCAGCAGTCCGCTGCAGATGGATCGGCTTTTCACTGCGCTTCGCCGGGCGGGACTGCCTGCGGCAGCGCTTGATGCCATGCTGACAAAAAATGCGCTGCGTGTGTTCAGGGACAACGCCTCATGATGCGCAGCAGATTGCCGCTCGAGGATGAAGCAAAGGTCGTGTCTCTCTGTCAGGCCCTGATCCGCTTGCCAAGTGTTTCCGGTCAGGAAGCCGCCGTTATCGAGTACGCCGGCACGTACCTGCGGCAGCAGCAATTCGATGAAGTATTCACGGATCAGTATGGCTCGCTCGTGGGCATCATCAATGGCAGCCGTCCGGGGCCGACCATACTGTTTGACGGCCATGCGGACACGGTGCCCGTGGAGCCGGGCACCTGGAAACGCGATCCGTACGGCGGCGAAATCGAAGGCCGCAGGCTCTATGGACGGGGGGCCTCCGATATGAAGGGGGCAATCGCAGCATTTCTGACAGCTGTGACGGCATATGCAGAGGCGTGCAGAGGCAATTTCCCCGGACGGCTGGCGGTTGCGCTGACAGCATATGAAGAATTGTTTGAGGGGGTTGCAGCGCGCCGCGTCAGCGAAATGGTCCGGCCCGATTTTGTCGTGATCGGTGAAGCCACAAACCTGGCGCTCAACTGCGGCCAGCGCGGCCGGGCCGAAGTTGTGCTCGAAGCGCGCGGCAGATCCGCACACAGCGCCAATCCTGAAAAGGGTGTCAATGCTGTCTTGCTAATGCTGAAGGCACTGACCGGCCTGAGCGAATTGCCGCCTGCTGACGACAGTGAGCTCGGCAAAGGCATTGCTGTGGTGACGGACATAATATCCGCTCCATATCCCGGCGCGTCCGTGGTTCCTGCCTTTTGCAGGGCAACGCTCGACAGGCGGCTTGTCCGGGGCGAGTCTCCCGAATCGGTGCTGACGGCAATCCGACATGTGCTCGAACGGCTGGAAGCGGACGTGCAGGTGTCCCTCGCACGCGACGAACGCATCTGCTATACCGGCGAGAAGATCGCAGCCGAAAAATTCTTTCCCGCCTGGTATTTTTCGCCGTCCGAGCCGTTTATCAGAAGCATTGTCGATGCGTTCGAAAGGGAGCAGACAGAACTGAGAAGAGGGATATACGGTTTTTGCACAAACGGCAGTCATTATGCCGGTGAACGGCAGATCAGGACGGTCGGTTACGGTCCGTCACATGAATATCTGGCGCACATTGCGGATGAATACATTGACGTGGACGACATGTGTGCTGCGGTCGAGGGGTATCGCCGCATCATCGGCACCTGGCACGACAACTGGGAGACGTGCTGACGCCGGACCCGTTTCTGTCGGTGGCGCCGGGTTCATTTCCCGCAAATTT
>DUPJ01000162.1 GCA_012838355.1 Clostridiaceae bacterium | reverse complement strand
TAGAAATTCAATGCGATATTACCAATTCTAATCTTCCGTTGCTTCCCAAGTCCCAGAGTCTGATTTTTTAGAAATCCTTCTACCTGCACGAATTCTTCCGTAATCGGTTTGGATAGCAAGTCAGACAACCTCATTATCTTGCTCCTCAATCTCTGCTATGATCTTGTCAATCTCCTCCCGCAGCACCTGTTCTCTGGCGACGATTTCCTTTATTTCAGCGTTCAGCTTGACGATATCAATGATTTCACGCGTGTCCTTCTGCTCGACATATGTAGATACCGATAAGTTGTAATCCTCTTCAGCAATTTCATTATTCGGAACAAGCCTCGCAAAGTGATCTTTATCCGTTCTTTCCGAGAAGGCTTCCAGAATCTTCCGGATGTTGGCTTCCGTCAGTTTATTGTTGTTGGTGACCTTAACGGATTCTTTCGAAGCATCAATGAACAGTGTCTTGTTCTCCGATTTCGATTTTTTCAAAACCATGATGCAGGTGGCGATGCTTGTTCCGAAAAATAGATTGTCGGATAACTGAATGACACAATCGACGTAGTTATTATCTATCAGGTACTTCCTTATCTTCTTCTCTGCACCGCCGCGATACATAACACCGGGAAAACAAACGATGGCTGCTGTGCCGCTCGTCGACAGCCAGGACAGTGCGTGCATGATAAAAGCCAGATCGGCTTTCGATTTGGGTGCCAGGACACCGGCTGGTGAAAAACGGGCGTCGTTGATCAGAAGGGGATTGGCGTCGCCGGCCCATTTAATTGAATACGGCGGATTACTGACGATTGCCTCAAACGGTTCGTCATCCCAATGGAGAGGATCTGTCAGTGTATCGCCATGTCCGATGCTGAATTTGTCGTAGTCAATATCATGGAGAAACATATTGATGCGGCAGAGGTTGTACGTCGTGATGTTGATTTCCTGACCGAAGAAGCCTTGCCTGACGTTGTCTTTGCCTAATATTTTTGCAAATTTCAAGAGAAGTGAACCGGAACCGGGTGTAGAATCTTAAATCAAATCACTCATTTTTCTTAAGAATATCCAATGTATGATGAGATGCACCAATCAAATCTAGTCTTTCACAAATCGTAAAATGATACTCCATCCATTTATCAAATGTGAATGCATCCATTTGATCAATAAAATCTCTCATATAGTTAGTTGCTCCATCAGTTGCTACTATTTTTATTCTAACTGCAGGGATAGATTCATTTATTTCATTAATCTCTTCTAAACGAATCATCGCAATAATATCCTTTTCCGTGCTGATACAATGCCAATCTTCAGTAATCATATTATTCTCTAGAATCTTGTTGAGATTCTGACCTTTAAATATATAGTCAATTACTGTAGGCTCGTTCATACAGTATGCTACTAAAATATAGCCATTTTTCTTAGTAACCCTTACTGCCTCTTTCAAAGCTAAAACTTTATCTTCTTTTGAAAAAAGATGATACATAGGCCCTAAAACCAATGTCATATCAAAGCTTTCTTCTTGGTAAACACCCAAATCTAATGCATTCCCTTTGCTTGCTTTGATTATCATGTCATCAGTAATCTTTGACTTTAAAACTTCTAAATTTCTGTTTGATAGTTCTAATGCAGATATATCATATCCTTTCTTTGCCAAATAAATACTGTATCTTCCAGTTCCAGCTCCAACTTCTAAAATTTTGGGCGAGTCTAATTCTCCTAAAATAGCCTCAATATATTTAAGCGTTGTAAGATATTCGACTCGTCCATGCTTGCTTAGCAATCTGCTGTCTTCATCATAGTTATCATAATGTTGCTCTATATAGTTTATTCCCATTATTCCTCCAATTTTCATTCTTCTAATAGAAGGCTTAAAACCCTGTCTTCATCGTTACTAAATGCCGTTATCATAATTATGACACGAGACCCGCAGGCGGGGTCATATACTTTGTTGACTTCAGACTTGCCGACCAGTGTGATGCGCGCCAGAAGCTCACTGACTTCCTGAGGTGTGTAATACTCGCCGCCGCTCTTGCCGGCATTAGACGCGTACATGCCCATGAGATACTCATAGGCGTCACCGAAGGCGTCAATTGTATTGTCCTGGTAATCACCGAGCTTCAAGTCACCGATTCCGTTCAGCAGCTTAACCAGTTTTTCATTGCGTTTGGCGACGGTACCGCCCAGCTTATTGCTGTTTACATCGATATCATCGAACAGGCCTTTGAAATCATATTCACTGATACTGCCTTGGGCAGACGCCTCAATGTTGCGGAAGACGCTTTCAAGCGTCTCATTGAGGTTCTCATCTGAGGGTGCTTTTTTGCGAACATTCTGAAACAGCTCGCTCGGCAAGATGAAGAACCCCTTTGTATGAACCAAATCCTGTCGCGCGACTTTTGCCTCTTCATCAGAAAGGTCAGCGTAATCAAAGCTGTCATTGCCAGCCTCATGTTCGCCGCTGTTGATGTAACTTGTCAGGTTTTCCGAAATGTATCGATAGAACAATATTCCCAGGACATATTGTTTAAAGTCCCACCCGTCGACGCTTCCTCTGAGATCATTCGCAATACCCCAGATCATGCGGTGCAATTCCGCACGCTCCTGTTCTTTTCGTCTGTCAACCATGAATACGCCTCACTCTTGAATACTCATATCAGTCTATACTACACGGAGTCATATTTCAGGGCAGTATTCTGTACACCTCCACAGCTTGAAATCAACGCCAAAGTGACTTGACTCTTCTTTCTCTCCTGATTCACGCAATAACAGATCTCCCTGTGTCAATCGATAGAATTGAAGCATTGGCGGGGCAGATCCCCAGACGCAAATGTTTGGATTTTTCAGATCATTATGGCATGCTTGAACCGGGCCGAGGATTCACGCTTTTTGAACAGTCGGGCGCGTCACTTCCCCTTTCCGAGGACGCAAGGGGTTTAAGAAAAAAGTTCTTCCAAGGAGTACAACAGACCCTTATGCTGACTATCGACCTCGAAACGGCTCGACGTTTTATCCTCGGCAAACAGGGCATCTGGCCGGGACGGCGCTGGCGCGGACCGGAAGGTGTCGCCCAGGCCATGCGTGAAATGGAATACCTCCAGCTCGACCCGCTGCAAATCATCGCGCGCAGTCATGACATCAGCCTCCACAGCCGCGTACTGGATGCTGCACCGGGGATGTGGCAGCAGCCGGCCTACGAGGAGCGCCGGTTTTTCGACTGGGGCGGCTGGCTGTCGGTGCGTCCAATGGATGAGCTGCCATACTGGCGCGTGGTCATGCGGCGCGAGCACGAGAACTTCGCGCGCCTGCAGGAGATGGGCAAAGAGCACGCCGGCTCCATCAACGAGATGCGCGACATCCTGCGCGAGCGAGGTACGGTCAGCAACCGCGACTTTGCCATGAAGACCCGCACCCGCACCAATAACTACCGCGGACGCAAAGACAGTGCGCTGGCGCTGTATTATATGTGGCGAGTGGGCGAGATCATGATTCACCACCGCGATAATTTCGAGCGCGTCTACGCCCTGACCGAAGACGTTGCACCAGCCCACCTCATCTGCGAGAACGACGACGCCGCCGTCGACCGTTTCCTGATTAAAAAGGACATCAGCTTTTTGGGACTGTCGCGCGCCAGCCGCGTGTCGGATACCTTCCACCGCAGACAGCCTTCCGTCAGCTCGCAGCTGATTATTGAGTCCATGCTGGAGAGCGGCGACATCATCGAAGTGAAGGTAAAGGGCTGGAAGTTTTTGCATTATGCTCTGGCCAGCGATGCACCCCTGCTTGGAGAACTGAGCTCTGGCCGCGTACCGGCAAAATGGGCACCCATCGGCAGCACCACCACGGACGAGGCGGTCTTCCTGGCCCCGCTGGATCCGGTCAGCGCGCGCGGGCGGGCAAAAATTCTATTTGGATTCGACTACGTGTGGGAAGTCTACAAACCGTCGCATCTGCGCAAATATGGCTACTACACCCTGCCGGTCTTGTGGGGCGATCGTCTGGTTGCGCGTTTCGACAGCAAGCTGGACCGTACCGCCAATATTCTGGTCATACTGGGATTCTGGCTGGAGGATGAAGCGCTGGCAAACGATGCGGCCTTCCGGGAGGCACTCCGCCGCGGGTTCGCGCGCTTCGTCAGCTTCCTGGGCGCGGACCGGATCGATGCATCCGCGGTCCGTGAGGTGCGGCTGACCTGAACAGCTTGCGCCGTCAGGCAATACGCCGGCGCAGAATCTTTCAGACAAGTATCTGATGTGCACACTTTACGGGTTAGTTACCCGCATCCTTTTGTCTAGTCTGCCGATACCTCCGCAATGCCATCACTCCGGCGTGCATCGCATCGGATCCGTTCAGATTCGACGAATAAGCGAAGACTGTACCTTGTGAGCAAGAGAATTTTCGTCCTTGACGTGTGCATTAGACACATGCTACTGTCATACTGTGCTCGAGCACAGTGAGTAGTTTGCACATAAATAGCTTTTTTTTTGATTGAGGGAGATTGTGACTGTTAAGGAAATCGCAGAGTTAGCAGGTACAAGCCGCGGTACGGTAGACCGTGTCCTGCATGGCCGCGGTAATGTGCGGCCGGAACTCCGCAGCAAAATACTGAAAGTTATTGAAGAGACACACTACAAGCCGAATCAGCTGGCCCGAGCCCTCATAAATTCCAGAAAAAAATTCCATATCGGTGTCGTTTTGCATTCGGTCGGCAATCCATTCTTTGAAGACGTTTTGAAGGGTATCCGTTACCGTGCCGCAAAATTTGAAAGTCATGGCATCGAACTCACGGTAAAAGAAATAAAGGGATTCAGCGCCAGAGAACAGATCGATGCGATCAATGAACTGAAAAACGAACAGATCGACGGCCTGGTGATCATGCCGATTGATGTCGCCGAAATACGCCGTGTGCTGAGTTCACTTGCCATTCCTGTTGTGACGCTCAACACGGACATTGAGGTGCCGAAAGTCGCGTTTGTCGGCTGTGATTACGTCAACAGCGGCATGATCTGCGGTGATCTTGCGAAACTGATCTTATGCAACGGCGGGACGGTCGCCATCGTCATCGGCAATGCGACGATCGCCGGTCATACGGAGCGCGTCAAAGGATTTTTGGCAAGTGTCGGTGAAGCGGAAGCGATACGCGTCATGACGCCCATTGAAAATGAAGATGATGACGACATCTCTTACCGGAAGGTGAAAGAGCTTCTGCAGGAAACAGCGCCTGACCTTATCTACTTTGGTGCCGCCGGCATCGAAGGCGGCATCCGTGCCGTGCTTGAGTGCGGCAGGCGGATCCACATTGTGACGGTTGACTACACGGATACGGTCAAGCGGTATCTGAAAAGCGGGGTGATCGCAGCAACTGTGACGCAGCAGCCTTTCGTTCAGGGTGATGAGGCGATCAATATTCTGTTCAACGTGCTGGCCGACGACAGACAGCCGCGTGATATCAACAACTATACGAGAAACCAAGTTCTTTTGAGAAACTCAAAAGAATATTAATGGAGCAGGAGGATAATTCTATGGGAAAACGACCGGTAACACTTTGTACGGCGCAGTGGGCTGACATGCCCTTTGAAGCGCTTTGCGAGCTTGCTGCAGATATGGGCTATGACGGCCTTGAGATTGCGTGCTGGGGAAATAATCTGAACCTTGACAAAGCGTATGAAGACGACGCCTACGTGCAGTCAATCAAGTCATCGCTGGAAAAACACGGACTCGTCTGCAAAGCGCTCGCGACTCACATTATCGGCCAGTGCGTCGGCGATGCACCGGACCCGAGACTGAACAATTTCGCACCGGCTCACCTGGCTGACAAACCGGAAGCAATTCGCGAATGGGGCATCGGACAGATGAAGAAAGCGGCCGTTGTGGCCAAAAAACTCGGTGTGCATGTGATCACCGGATTTACCGGCTCCCCTATTTGGAAGTATGTCTACTCGTTTCCGCAGACGACGGAAGCGATGGTTGAAGAAGGCTTTGACGAGATCGTCCGTCTGTGGACACCGATTTTGGATGAATTCGCAAAGAACGATGTCGTGTTCGCCCTCGAAGTTCATCCGGGCGAGATCGCGTTCGACTACTATTCGACGGAAAAGCTGCTGAAGAAGTTCGAACATCGCAAAGAGTTCGGCCTCAACTTCGACCCAAGCCATCTCTTGTGGCAAGGCGTCACGCCGCATCTCTTCCTGTCCGATTTCAGAGACCGCATCTATCATGTCCATATGAAGGATGCAGCCGTCACACTGGACGGACGCAGCGGTCTGCTCGGTTCGCACATTGACTTTGGCAGCCTCAGGCGCGGCTGGAATTTCCGCAGTCTCGGTCACGGTGATGTCAACTTCGAAGAAATTATCCGCGTACTGAACGATATGGGTTATGACGGACCGTTATCGGTGGAATGGGAAGACAGCGGCATGGATCGCGTCGACGGCGCCACTGAAGCGGCGGACTTCGTCAGACAGGCTGACTTTAAAGCGTCAGATATCAGGTTTGACGAAGCCATTTCGAATTGAGGTGACATGATGACGGCAAAACAAATTCGTTACGGCATGGTCGGCGGAAGCCTCAATGCCTTTATCGGCGAAGTTCACCGCAAGGCCATTGCCTTTGATCCGCGGGCAGAACTGACGGCGGGCAGCTTCAGCACGATGGAAGCGACCAATAAAGAGACAGCTGAAGCGTACGGACTCGATCCGGCACGCGTTTACAAAGATTATAAAGACATGGCAAAAGCCGAGTCAGCGCGTGAAGACGGCATCGACTTTGTGTCCATATGCACGCCGAACTATTTGCATTACGACATTGCAAAGGCATTTTTGCAAAACGGCATTCATGTCGTGTGCGAAAAACCGCTTTGCTTTGAAGTCGAGGAGGCTCTTGAGCTGGAACAACTCGCCGCCGCCAACAATCTGCTCTTCGGCGTGACGTATACGTACACCGGATACACCATGTCGAAGGTCATGAAGGACATGATCGCCGGCGGCAAGATCGGCAATATTGTCGCCGTTAATGCAGAATACGTTCAGGACTGGCTGATCGACGATCTGATGCCGGGTGCGGCAGCCGATCAGAACCTGTCTGTCTGGCGCAAGGATCCGAAGTATTCCGGCATCGCCAACAGTGTCGGCGACATCGGTACACACATTGAGAACTACGTTCACTATGTGACCGGCCTGAAAATCAAGCGTCTGCTTGCAACGACGAATACGTATGGTCATGCGCTCGATCTGAACGCGAACATGATCGTCGAGTACGACAACGGCATAACAGGCGCATACTGGACATCTCAAATTGCGTCCGGCCACTTGAACGGCCTGGTTGTCCGCGTATTTGGCGACAAGGGATCACTTGAATGGCAGCAGGAACAGCCGGATTACCTGCGTTTTACTCCGAAAGGAGGCGCAACACAGATCATCAGCCGCGGCACAGGCTATATTGAAGAAGCCGCGGGCGCGGTGAGCCGTCTGCCCGCCGGACATCCGGAAGGACTCTATGTGGCATTCGCGAACATCTACCAGAACTTCATCAGTGCGCTGATCGACGTGAAGCATGGTTCGTATGGCGGCAAGGCGGACTTCCCGACCGTCTCGGACGGTGTATCGGGTGTCCGCTTCGTCCATGCGGTCGTAAAAAGTGCGCAGAACAACTCCGGATGGGTAGAACTTTAAGGTGACTTCAGTCCTGCGGGACTGTACAAATAAAAGTCAAAATATCAGGAGGTAAACATGAACAGAAAAGGAACACGAATTTTGGGGCTTATTCTCAGTCTCATTATGCTGATTGGTCTGATGCCGGCCGCCGTGTCAGCTGAAACACAGACGATTGCAATTCTCGTACCGAACGCCGACCACGGCTGGACAGGCGCAGTTCTGACGTATGCGGAAGAATTTGCCGCGGAAATAAAGGCTGAAGGCAACTACGACACAACCGTCATTACGTCAACGGATGCGTTGAATCAGATCTCACAGGTTGAAGACCTGATCGAAAACAAGTCGGCCGACGGCGTCGTCATTTTGCCGCACGACAATCAGCTTGAAGCAACCATGCGGAAACTGGCTGACAGCGGCATTCCGTTCGTGATGTACGACCGCGTCATTGACGCCGTGGCTGAAGATGCCGTGTCGAGCGTCAAGGGTGACAACGAAGGCATCGGCATTGCCACCGCCGAACGCTTTATCGAAAGCGGCATGGAGCCCGGTGACAAGATTCTCATCATGCCTGGCGACAACTCATCCGTTCCGGAAATGAGAAACAAAGGCTTCAAGGATACGCTGCTTGAAAACGGATGGACAGAAGAAGAAATCGAAGAAATCAAGTCAACAGCGTACACGGGCTGGAGCCGCAGTGAAGGCAAAAAGCTCTTTACCGACTGGCTCGAAACAAGCAAGCTGGAGGAGATTTCGGACACGAAATGGATCTTCACGCACGATGATGAAATCGCCATGGGTATTTTCGAAGCTCTGAAGAGCTCCGATATCGATGAAGCGAAAAAAGAGGCCTTCATGACGGCCGATGTCCATCTCGGAACATCATCCGGCCTGAACGAGATTTACAGTGTGCTGAAGGGCATTCACCAGAAGGATTACTCGGCTGAAGTGGCTTCACTGGCCGATTTGTTCTCGGTGACATACGATCCGGCGATGGTAAAAATCGCGATTCAGGACATGGTTGATTTTCTCAACGGTGAGGAAGTTGCAAAAGATCACGTCGTACCTGTCGACGTGGTTGACGCCACCAATGTGGAAGATTACCAGGGATTCGGCGATGCCGTAGCGACGGAAGTCGAAGCGGAAGACGAAGAGTAGTCATTACTGTTAACAAGGCGGTTGTCTGCGGCATGATGCTGCAGACAACCGCCGCTATTTGATTAGAGGAGACTTTTTTATGGCTTTACTTGAAATGACGAATATCTCCAAGTCATTCTTCGGTGTGCCGGTTCTCCAAAATGTAAATTTCAGTGTTGAAGAGGGTGAAGTACACGCACTGCTTGGTGAAAACGGCGCAGGCAAGTCCACCCTGATGAACATTTTGGCCGGTGTTTACACCAGGGACGCGGGCAACGTTGTTTTTGACGGCAAGAAACTGACGCGTGCAACGATCAAGGGATCCGAAGATGTAGGTATAGCCTTTGTCCATCAGGAATTGAACTTGTTCAATGACCTCCGGGTTTTTGAGAATATTTTTCTGCGCAAAGAAATAACGACGCGACTCGGCAGGCTGGACAAAGCGACCATGATCAGGAAATCGGAAGCATTGTTCACCCAGCTGGGCGTTGATATCGATCCGACGATGGTCGTGTCTGAACTGGAAGCGGGAAAAAAGCAGCAGCTGGAGATTGCCAAAGCGCTATTTGCCAATGCGAAACTGTTTATTCTCGACGAACCGACGACAGCATTGAACAACGAGGAAATAGAACATCTTTTTGAGTCGATCAGGCGTCTTAAAAAGCAAGGCAAGGCATTTATTTTTATTTCGCACAAAATGACGGAGATATTTGCCATTGCCGACCGCTACACGGTTCTGCGAAACGGCGAATACATCGACAGCGGCAAAATTGACAAAACGGTGTCGCCGCGCGATGTCGCGCGCATGATGGTCGGAAACCGCTACAGCGATCTCAGCGTGTACCAATCGCGCGAGCTGGGAGACGTTGTCATCGAAGCTGACGGCTTGACGGGGCATAATTTCCGAAACGTGCACTTCTCCGTCAGAAAAGGTGAAATCGTTGGATTCACGGGGCTTTTGAGCGCGGGCATCAGCGAAATATTTCAAACCATTTTCGGCGGGCTGCCAATACATGGCGGCACATTGACCATAAAAGGGCAGCGCGTGCATAACTGGAGTATTCACGAAGCGATGAGAAACAGGCTCGCCATGATTCCATCGAACCGAAAGGAAAACTCCTTGCTGCCGGACGCATCGCTTTTGGAAAATGAGTATGTTTCGGAGCATACGCTTTCCGGCCGAATTCAGCATATCTTTGCGAAAAGGGAACTGAGCAATTACAACGCGCTGAAAGACGTCCTGAACATCAAGGCCAACTCAGCTGCCGATTTAATCACCTCGATTTCCGGCGGCAATCAGCAAAAAGTGGTGCTTGCCCGCTGGCTGAACACCGAATCCGATATTTTGCTGATGGACAATCCGACTCAAGGCATCGACGTCGGCGCCAAGGCCGAAATCTACCGGCTCATTCACGAACTGGCACGAGACGGGAAAACGATTCTCGTCAATTCACTTGAAATACCTGAACTGCAGCAGGTCGCCGACCGCTGTCTTGTTTTTTATCAGGGACAGCTTCAGACGGAGCTCAGCCGTGCCGAACTGACGGAAGAAAACGTTATGCTATGGGCAACAAATGCAATTCATGCCGCGGAGGTTTTATCACGATGAACGACAAATCAGCAGCCAGAACATCTCAAAGAAAAAATTCAGTGGGCAAGATCGTGGGAAGATACAGCTTTATCACCATTTTCCTGATCATATTTGCGGTGTTTCTGATTATCAACCATGGCGCAACGACGTGGAGCGGCGTGATGAACATCCTGCGGCACTCGACCGTTCTCGGCATCCTGGCTTTGGGCATGGGAATTGTCATCGTCACGGGAGGCATCGACCTGTCAATCGGATCGATGCTTGCCCTGATCGGCGGCTTGTCGGTTACCTTGTTCAACGCAACGAACAGCCCGCTTCTGACGTTTGTTGCTGCGATCGGCATCGGCTTGATACTCGGGCTGATCAACGGCCTGTTTGTCGGTTTCGGCGGCATGCCGGCCTTCATTGTGACGCTCTCCACGATGCTCATCTACCGGTCGATCGCGCAGTATTACCTGAGATCGATGGGCTTATCGATATACAACATGAACGGCAATTTGTCGTCGTACGATTCGTTTTACGATTTCGGACAGTTGAAAATTGCGACGGTACCGGTCGTCGGCATCGTCCTCGTGATCGTCACGATCATCATGGTCTATCTGATGACAATGACGAAATTCGGCAAAAGTGTCTACGCCATCGGTTCGAACGTGAAGGCGGCGCATCTGGCCGGCATCAATGTGCCGAAAACGCGCGTGCTCGTCTTTGCCATTTCAGGCGTGCTCTGTGCGATCGGCGCATTTCTCTGGCTCAGCATGAATGGCTCCCTGGACCCGGCGACTATCGGCAAGAGCTACGAAATGTACGCGATTGCCGCCGTCGTGATCGGCGGCATCAGCATGAGCGGAGGCAAAGGAAAACTGCTGGGTGTGCTCTTCGGCGCCATGTCGTACACGATCATCGACAAGATCATCGCATCACTCGGCTTTGACGCCCTGATCAACGATACGATCAAAGGATCGATTTTGCTTGTGGCAGTGCTGGCACAAATTGTCGTGCCGGCCATTCGCCAAAAATAGACATTCAATGGAGGAGGAAAAACCATGAAACAATATGCTGATGTAAAGGAAGTCCGGTACGAGGGCAAGGACAGCAAAGAACCGTTTGCGTTCAAGTACTACGATCCGGATGAAGTCATCGACGGCAAACCGATGAAGGATCACCTGAAGTTTGCCATGAGTTACTGGCACACGATCGACGCGGAAGGCCGCGACATGTTCGGCCCCGGAACGATGGACAAAAGCTTCGGCATCACAGATCCGATCGCGCGCTACAAGGCGAAGGCGGACTTTGCCTTCGAGCTGATGAACAAACTGCAGCTTGACTACTACTGCTTCCACGACGTCGATATCGCGCCGGAGGGAAAGACGCTGAAGGAAAGTCTCGGCAATCTGGACATCATGGTCGATTACATCTTCGATCTGCAGAAAAAACACAACAAGAAATGCCTCTGGGTAACGGCGAATAACTTCAGCGACGCCACATTCATGGCCGGTGCGGCAACGAGCTGCGAGGCAGATGTATTTGCGGTTGCGGCGGCCAAAGTTCGTGCCTGCATCGATGCCGCGATAAAGCTCGGTGCGACAGGCTACGTATTCTGGGGCGGCCGCGAGGGCTATGAGACACTGTTGAATACCGACATGGAACTCGAGCTCGACAACCTTGCCCGTTTCCTCAAAATGGCGCGGGATTACGGGCGTGCGAAGGGCTATGCCGGCGATTTTTATCTAGAACCGAAGCCGAAAGAGCCAACGAAGCACCAGTACGATTTTGACGCGGCGACCTGCATGAATTTCCTGCGCAAGTACGGACTGACAGATGACTTCAAGCTGAATATCGAAGCAAACCACGCCACACTCGCCGGACATACGTTTGAACACGAGCTGCGCACGGCGATCGTCAACGATGCATTCGGCTCGATCGATGCCAATCAGGGGGATCTGCTGCTTGGCTGGGATACGGATCAGTTCCCGACGAACGTGTATGACACGACGCTTTGCATGCTCGAAGTACTGCGCGCCGGCGGATTCACGAACGGCGGACTGAACTTCGACGCCAAGGCGCGACGCGTGTCAAACACATTCGAGGATATTCTGCTGGCCTACATCGCCGGCATGGACGCATTCGCCTTAGGCCTGAGAAAGGCGGTCGAAATCGTCGAGGATGGCCGTCTCGACCAGTTTGTCAGCGAACGGTACGCCAGCTATACGCGCGGCATCGGCGCAGAGATTTTCGCCGGAACGACGACACTGGAAGCGCTGTCGGAGTACGCGAAAACACTGGATCGGATTGATGTGCCGAGCGGCCGGCAGGAGTATCTGGAAACAATCGTGAACAACATTTTGTTTGCCTGATGCAGGTGCTGATCCTCATCAGTCGAAAAACATTGCAGGGAGGATTTTCGGCATGGACTATCTCTTAGGCATTGATCTTGGTACGTCGGCGACAAAGTCCGTTCTGTTTGACAAAAATGGCGTCGTGCTGGCGTCGTCTACGGCAACGTACACGTTCGATCAGCCAAAAAACGGCTGGGCGGAACAAGATCCTGACGTGTGGTGGCGTGCCGTCTGTCAGACGACAAACGATGTTGTTTCCGAAAGCGGCATCGATGCTGCACACCTGAAAGGAATCGGCATCTCCGGCCAGATGCACGGTGTCGTCATGCTTGATGAAAACGGTGACGTGATCCGCAAAAGCATCTTGTGGAATGACGGCAGAACGGCCGAAGAATGTGCGGAGATCACGGACATCATCGGTGCCGAACGGCTGATTCAGATTACGGCCAACCCGGCACTTGTCGGCTTCTCAGCCGGAAAGATACTGTGGGTGAGACGGCACGAGCCGGAAAACTTTGCGCGCTGCCGTCACATTCTCCTGCCGAAAGACTATATCCGCTACAAGCTGACAGGCGTGTTCGCAACGGAAGTGTCGGATGCGTCCGGCATGAATCTGCTCGACATCAGAGCCCGCACATGGTCGGATGAAATTCTGTCAAAACTCGGCATTGAAAAGGAATGGCTCGGTGACGTCTACGAATCGGTTGACATCACCGGCGAAGTGACGGCCGCAGCCGCCGCCGGAACGGGACTTCATCCCGGCACGCCCGTCGTCGGCGGAGCCGGCGACAACGCCGCGGCGGCCATCGGCGTCGGCGTGTATCAGAGCGGTCGCGCGATGACCACGATCGGCACGTCCGGCGTGGTCTATGCACACAGCGACACGCTTGCCATCGAACCGCAAGGCCGCATCCACACGTTTTGCAGCGCCGTTCCCGGTGCATGGGCCGTCATGAGCTGCACGCTGTCAGCCGGCTTATCCCTGCAATGGTTTCGAAATACGTGCTGTGAACAGGAAATCGCCGAGGCAAAAGAAAGCGGGACGGACCCGTATGACCTGATGAACCGCCTGGCTGCATCGTCGCCTGTCGGCGCCAATCGCCTGCTGTTTTTGCCGTACCTGATGGGCGAACGTTCACCGCTTCTCGATGAGCACGCCCGCGGTGTATTTATGGGGCTGTCGGCGATGCATACGAAAGGTGATCTTATTCGCGCCGTCATGGAAGGCGTCAGTTACTCGCAGCGGCAATGTTTCGATATCCTGAGCGGCATGGGGCTTGACGTGAACGACATGACGATCTGCGGCGGCGGCGCACGCAGTCCGCTCTGGCTGCAGATGCTGTCCGACCTGTACGGCTGCACCGTGAAGACGACGTCTTTGGCAAAAGAAGGCCCGGCTCTCGGCGTCGCCATACTGGCCGGCGTCGGCACAGGCGTGTATGAGTCGATCGAAGAGGCATGGGAATGTCTCTCCAAAACGACAGCTGAGACAACACCAGACGAGGCCGACCGAAACGCTTATGAACCGTACTATGCGCTCTACAAATCGCTGTACCCTGTGCTTCAGGAATCATTCCTGCATCTTGCCTGCATTCAGTAAGCGAGAGAGACAATAAAGCTGCGCCGTCCGCCGGACCAACGTTCCGGCGGACGGCTTTTTTGTTTTTTGCATCGCGGCGGATGATTCATTCGTGGTACACTCCTGTACGGGAATGAAGTTCTCCCCTAGCGTTAGCTAAAACCGCGTCGAGCTGATGACTTCTGCATAAAAATGTGCGGGCCATCAGTTTTTTGTTGCCCGGCCGGGAGCTTAATATGCTATTGTCCATGTCACTTATTTTTCTCTGCGGACTTGCCTTTGGATGGCTGTTTCGCAAATTCCGACTGCCGGGATTGCTGGGAATGCTGGTCACCGGCATGCTCCTGGGGCCTTTCGCACTGAATCTTCTGGATCAGAAAATACTCCTTGTATCACCCGATCTGCGCCAGTTGGCGCTCATCATTATCCTTGCACGCGCCGGCTTGAGTCTGGACACCGAGGACCTGAAGCAAGCCGGCCGACCCGCATTTTTGCTCTGTTTTGTGCCAGCCTGCGTCGAGATCGCTGCCATGGTGCTTCTTGCACCCCGGCTTTTGGGCGTTTCCGTACTTGACGCTGCCGTCATGGGTACGGTCGTTGCGGCCGTCTCACCAGCCGTGATCGTGCCGCGGATGCTGGATCTGATGGCCAAACGCTTGGGAACGGGGAAAAAAATCCCTCAGATGATCCTCGCCGGGGCGTCGGTCGACGATGTTTTTGTCATTGTGCTGTTTACGGTTTTCATTAGCCTGGCGCAGAATAAAACATTTTCACCTGCGCGCTTTCTGGCCATTCCCACAGCCATTTTTCTCGGACTTTTGTCCGGTTTCGTCATCGGACTTCTTCTCTCCCGGTTCTTCACCACCATGCATATCCGTGACTCCGGCAAAGTGGTCATCATCTTATCCATATCGTTCCTTCTTGTGTCGGCGGAACAGTATTTCGAGGGATCCATCGGCTTTTCCGGCCTGCTTGCCGTGATGGCAGTCGGGATGACCTTGAAACAAAAGAAGCAGATTGTGTCGAAGCGCCTGTCCCTCAAGTTTGAAAAGCTGTGGGTGGCGGCCGAGGTGCTGCTTTTTGTGCTCGTCGGGGCGGCCGTCGATGTCAGCTTCGCACTGAAAACCGGCGTGGCTGCAGCCTGGCTCGTCCTGCTGGTCGTTTCCATGCGTTTTGCCGGTGTGATGCTCTGCCTGATCAAAACGAATCTGGACGCCAAGGAACGTATTTTCGTCGGCATTGCATACCTGCCCAAGGCAACGGTGCAGGCCGCCATCGGCGGTGTTCCGCTGGCCATGGGGCTGGCCAGCGGCAATATGGTGCTCACGGTTGCCGTCCTCTCCATCATCCTGACAGCACCGATCGGCGCAGTTTTAATCGATGCGCTTCATCGGCGGCTGCTGACGGCAGATCGCGCTGATGCGACGGATGCGCCGTAGCAGGAGACGGAAACAAACAGACTGCAAATGAAGACAAGCATGATTATGGTTCTCAGTGACAGTACCTTTTTCTTTTTTCCCATTCCGCCGCTGTCCTAAATCTGACCGGCATCCGAATTGGGACGCCTGTCTTTCATTGCTCGAGCTCCCAAAAACTCAAACACATCGGCCTCTGGGAGCGGTTTGCTTATCAGGTAGCCCTGTACCATATCGCAGCCGTGTGCTCGCAAATAATGCAGCTGGTTCTCGTACTCGACGCCTTCCGCAATGGTTTTATGCCCCAGCTTGTGCGACATGGAGATGATGTCGCTTGTGATCGCCGTACTGAGATCTTTATTCTGAAGCTTATCAATAAAATATTTGTCGATTTTCAGGAAGTCAACTTTCAGTTCTTCTTCTCTCGCAAGCGACGAATGGCCCGTCCCGAAATCATCAATGGCGATGTGCACCCCCGCGCCCCTCAGCGTCTCCAGCATGATATTGACGTCGTCGTAATCGGAAACGAAAACCGATTCTGTGATCTCAAGGCTGACATTCCTCGGGCTGATCTGCATCATTTCCATGCTTTCGAATAATCTGTCGGCAAAATCAGGAGCCAGCAGCTGAATGGCGGATATGTTGATTGATACGCCGATTTCATCGTATCCGCGCTCCTTCAATGTATGTAAAAAATGGAATGCCGAGACGATCACTAATTCACCGAGCGGAATAATGAGCTTGGTCACTTCGGCAAGCGGGATGAATTCTGCCGGCGATACAAGCCCCAGTGATTTTGTTCTCAAGCGGGCCAGCGCTTCAAAGCTGAATACGTTGCTGGTCTGCAATGACATAATCGGCTGGTACTGCAAAAACAGTTCGTCACCCGACTCTTCCGCTGCAATACCGGCAAGTGCCTGCATTATTTCACGCTCTCGGTTCACCATCGCCTCCAGGTCTTCGTCATAAAAACACACCTCAAAATCATTGGTCGAAACGGCCAGTGATCGTTCGGATGCAATCAAAAGCCGGCGCAAAAGCAGATCGACATCGATTTCAGTGTCGCTTTGTTCAATTTCAAGCACGCCGATGCCGCCGCTGATTCGTTCTGCCGCAAGCAGTGTTTCCAATCGCCCGGCAATGGCCTCACTGAAAAGAAGCAGCTCATGGCGATCCTGGTAATTCGTGAGATAAAAAACAAAGCGGTTTTCGAATGTTTGGAACAGCTGGTGCCTGTCCGTACAGAACCGGCTCAAAACCTGCGCGGCCTTTTTTATCAGGTCCTGTGTGTAATGAAATCCATAGTTGGCAACCAGCAGCTGGACTGTGCTGAGGTTGATGCTGACGAGCGCTCTCTTCAGTCCATCCCCTTTTTGGATGTCCCGCGCAATCTGCGCTTCGAGGTGATCGCGATTAAAAAGACCAGTCAAATGGTCATGCTCGCTCAAATAGCGGAGACGGTTCTCCAGATGTTTGCTGGCTGAGATATCCAGGATGATGCCTTCCAGCGCTTCAATGTTGCCTTTTGCGCTGAATATGCCCTGTCCCATTTCAAGTACCCATTTCCGCCGGCCGTCGGCAGCAATAATCTCGTATTCATAGCGAAAGGGCTGTCTGACTGCCAGAACTCGTTCCCACTCTTTCCTTATGACGTCGCGATATTCGCCGGCGATGAGATCATTGAAGGATAGATCTCGGTTGTATAGCAGACTCTCTGCCGGATAGCCGGCAAGATTCAGACATCCTTCGGATACGACCTGCATTGTCCATTCATCATCGTAATTGCAGCGGTATGCCAATCCGGGCAAGTGAGACAGGAGCACCGATTCTCTGCGCTCGTTCTCTTTTAAGGCAATTTCCGCCAGCTTTCGGGACGTGATATCGCGCGAGGCACCCTGAAATCCGACTGCCTTGCCCGCTGCGTCGCGAACGAAGGAAATATTCATCTCAAGCCAGATCACCGTGCCGTCCGCTTTGTAGTGCTCGACTTCAATGATGCGAGACCGGTTTTTGTCACTCAGTGGATCCTGTTCTTTTTCAAGCTCCAGGACCAGCATGGCGCTGACTTCTGCGAGCGCTTGCGGCGGAAATTTTTCCTCGGGTTTCCGCATCATTTGCGCCTCTGCTGATTCACCGAGGAGCCTTTCAACGGAAGGGCTGATGTAAGTCGTCACTAAGTTGAGGTCCGTTTGCCAGACGACATCCGACATATTCTCGGTAATATTGCGGAATTTCTTCTCGCTTTCGATAAGGGCGGTCTCCGCTTCTTTCTGACTTGTAATATCGATGATCTGGCAGATATGAACCAAATGATCGGTATGCATGCCAAGCAAGGGGGACACCGTCAAATGTGTCCACACAACGGATCCATCCGGTCTGACAAAACGTTTTTCCATGGAGTATCCGTTTATCTCGCCACTCTTGAACCGCGCATAATTTTCGAGATCCTCCGCCAGATCATCAGGATGCGTTATCTCAGCCCATGACATCTGACGCAGCTCGTCTTCGCCCCTGCCAACAATTGACGCGTATGCCTGATTAATGGTCATGTCACCGAATTCCGGCCGATTCGCGTGCATCGTGTCCTCGCTGATGGAAATGCCCATTGGCGCCTGCCAGAATACACTGCGATAGAACGCTTCATCAAAAGCCAATTGTTCATTCAGCCTGTTCAGCCGGAAGTGCTGAATCCCGATATACAAAAGCGCAAAGCACAGCAGCAATACGACTGCAACAACCGTGATATCGGGGAGCATTTGTATCCAGATGGCCGAATGCCATTTTGCTGCAGAATAATCGATCCGAAATACGGCAATCGTACCGCCGCCTGCCGAACTTCTTATCGGCGCAAGCACACTGATTTGCGTTCCCCAGCGGTCGGATTCGGTTGACGTTATGACGGTGTCACCTGTCTCGAACGAAGTCCGCACCGCGTTATCGCCTGCTTCATATTTCTGACCGGGCGGCAAATGTTCCGGTGATTCAGGCGATGCTGAATCGACAAGATAAACAAGCTGGCCATTTCGCTCTCCCATCAGATAGGCAGAGCGGATCGGATTGGTCGTCTCAACGAGGCGCATCAGACTCGTCTTGGCCATCTCGTATTCCGGGTTATTCAGATCGTCTTCACTGCCCGACAGTTCTTCAACATGTTCCGGATGAAACAGCGATCCCATGGACTCGGCCAGATGAATGCCTTCCAATGCTGCCGCTTCCTGATAGCTGAACCAGCGAAAATACAAATACAGACCGCTCAGCAGAAGGACGAAGAGCGCTGCCAGAATCACAGCCGTTCTTTTTCGCATCAGGATGCTGCGCAGTTCAGATCCGTTTTCCATTTTTCCGCTTGACCAAAACTTGCGCAACACTGCAACTGCCTCCAGCACAAAAAGAACAAGTACATCGTTCTGCTTTACATTCTCGTCGCCAGACAATAAATGTTTTGCATAAAATGTGTGTTAAGTCAACATTTTAACCGAAAATTTCTGTAATCACTCGCGGAGCAGGAAATGACAGAGGCGGTCACTCATTTCGGTTCTGGACAGCCGCTTTGTCCGCGATACGGAAGTGAAGCCCCCAATCGCCTAATATGAGTTCATAAAAAACACGCAACGAAAGGAAAATCACATGAATATACTGGAAGTATTCTTCGATTACGAATGCCCGTACTGCATGAAGGGGTACGAATATCTGCGAAAGCACCTGCCAGCGCATCCGGAGATCACTGTTGTCTTTCGTCCCTGTGAGGCGCATCCGCGCCCCGAGGATCATCCGCCGCATACGGATCTTGCCATTCAGGGTTATTACTTTGCGAAGGTTAAGAACAACGATCTTCATGCATACAATACACGTCTGTTTGAAGCCGTTCACAAGGATGAGATCGACGTCGAAAATCCGCATGTTCTGGCTGATTATGTGGCCGATCTGGTTGATCGTGACGACTACGTGCGGGTACTGCAAGACGGCACCTACCGAGAAATTCAGGAAAAGGGCAATGACTATGCCTATGAAGACAACGATGTCTGGTTTCTGCCGGCGTTCCGCATGAATGGAGAGACACTTGATGCTGTCGGCGACGTCGGCGTCACCGAAGAGCAGGTCAGCGACTTTCTGAGAAAAGCAAAACGCTGAGCGCGGGATCGGGCCGGGAGCAACAACGGTTCCGGAGATTTAACGCGGCCGCCCGTTTCTGGGCG
>DUPJ01000013.1 GCA_012838355.1 Clostridiaceae bacterium | reverse complement strand
GAAGGCATCATCAATGCATCGGAGAGCGGTCTCGGCTCATTTCTGGACCAGTTGCTTAAGTAATTGACATGACACTTTCAGGCATTGCTCATATCGCCCGCTACGCATTTGCGTTTGTGATCGTGTGGGCTGCCGTGATGCTGCTTCATCACGGCGTCGGCGGCATGAGAAAGAAAATGCGCTGGGCGCTGCATCCGGTACACGGTTTTTTTCTCATTCAAAGCGATGTTCTGGACCGCAAGCTGGCGCGGGCTCAGAAACTATTTCACACGACGATAATCGGGACAAGCCGCTTTGCCGATATCCGGCGCAAGGAAAAAGGCGTGCGCAAGAATCATGCCATGATCTACCTGTTTAACGGTGTCTGGTATTTGAGACCGCTCGAGAGCGGAGCCGACATCTGGCATAACGGTGTCTCGGTTGATAAAGAAACGAAACTGACGCACGGCGATTCAATCGGACTCGGTACGGGATTGTTCAACTTCATTGACGACCGACTTTACGGCGAGCCGCTTCTGCAGCAGCCGATGCCATCGGGAGCCTCGCCGTTTGCCCTCATCCTGACGCTGGCTTTTATCGGTGCCGCGGGCGTGCTGATGTTTTTCCAGCTGCGCGGCAGCCTTGCGGCATTTCGCCCTGTATTCATGATTGCGCTTGGCGCATTTGTTTTCTGCGGTATTCTGATCTGGGCCATATTCGGTCAGATCATCCGCGGTTTTGATGCCGTGCTTTTTCAGACGATTTTGCTTCTGGCAGGTATCGGCCTGATTCTGCAGGCCAGACTGACGTTTATCGGGCAGATCCTGCCGGACGATCCGGTACTTCAGGCAGAACGAATAGCGCGTCTTTCGCGCGTCTACTACGTTCAGGGCGGTGCGCTCGTCCTCGGATTCGTCGTGCTGCCGTTCGTTGTCCTGATTGCGGGGCGTGGCCGCCTGCTGGAAAAGCTGGCAGTGGCCGGTATCATCCTGACACCGCTTTTCTATCTTGTGACTTATGCCGCGGGGCGCGGCGGCGAAACGCACGGTGCACGCCTCTGGCTTTATCTTCCGGGCGGTATTTCGCTTCAGCTGACTGAGTTTGCTAAAATTCTCTATGTGCTCGTACTGGCCTATGTATTCAAGAACCGGCCGACGGCAAAGATACAATGGCTCTTTGCCGGCTGGGCGGCGTTCAATTTCGGCCTGATGTTTTTGCTTCCCGATCTCGGATCGATCATGATCCTGCTGCCGGTCACCCTGATTGTTTTTGCTGTCATGACATCCGAGTTTCTGAAGACAATTCTCATCCTGATTGGCGGCAGTGCCCTGGCTGTTGCTGCTTATCGGCTGTTTCCTTACGTGCAGCGGCGCATCTTTGGCTGGATGTCTCTGTGGGAAGAAATCAATGACCAGAACCGCCAGATTGTTTACGGGCTGCAGGCGGTTGCCCGGGGCGGGCTTTTTGGCGTCGGACTCGGCAACGGCGCTCCGGGCGGGATTCCGCTCGCATCGTCAGATATGGTTTTTTCTGTTTTGGCCGAAGAGTTCGGCATGCTGGTCGGTCTGTCCGTTGTTATCTTGTTTGTGGTCATCTGGCTGCGCGGTGCTGGCTCTGCAGTGATTGCGCGCGACGGTTTTTCTTCGAGTGTTCTGTTCGGTGCGGCATCCTTGTTTTTCATGGAAGCGCTCGTCGTGATCGGCGGAACGACCGGGCTGATTCCGCTGACCGGCGTGACGCTGCCATTTATCGCACAGGGGGGCAGTTCGATGCTTGCCAAGACTATATTGCTCGGCGTGATGCTCGGTGTGCAGACGCGGACCGAGGCGGGAGCCTATGAGAAAGTTCGGCGCGTGATAGCAAAATGAAACAGCTGCTGCGAAACGTAAAAATCATTCTGGTCTTTTTCCTGATCCTGTCCGTCGCCACGCTGGCCGGACTCGTTGTCCAGCAGCGCCGAAGTGAAACACACTTTCGTGCCGTTGCCGGTGAAAACAAGCAGATTCTGCGGGAACGCTATCGCCAGGCCGGCAAAATCATCGCAGCCGACGGTGTGATTCTGGCTGACTCATCGTCCGGAGAAAGAGCGTATGCAGCCGATCCTCAAGTGGCGCTCGCGATGCTTCACATCGTCGGCGATTACACGCACAACATCACGAACACGATCGAAAGCCAGCTCCAGGGACCGCTGCTCGGCAACCGATCGGATCTTTTGAAACAGCTCAATCTTGATGTGCGCGGTCTGGGCTACCGCGGGGATGATGTCCATCTCACGATCAGTTCGTCGCTGTCGAGCCGCGCCTATCAGCTGATGGGCGGGCAAAAAGGCGCTGTCGTTCTGCTGAATTACCGGACGGGCGACGTCATTGCGGCAGTATCGTCGCCGTCTACTTTGCCGGCGAATGTTATCAGCTGGGTCAATATTCCGGACGGTTCGCTGTTTAACCGTGCACTGAACGGCCGGTTCATACCCGGATCTACATTCAAAATTATCACGACGTCAGCCTGGCTCGGCTCCGCGGCGTATGATGCGGCGCTTCACGTTGACTGCGAGGGGCACGTTCCCGTGATCGAGAGCGGCGCGTTTGAAAACTATGCGGCTGCTGCGCACGGACGGGTCGATCTGACGGCGGCCTTTTGCAACTCCTGCAATATATTCTACGGACAGGTTGGTATGGATGTCGGTGCCGCTTCGCTGGAAGCGGAAGCCGCGGCGTTCGGCTTCGGCCGCACGCTTGGACTGCCGTATCTGACGGCAACGGCAAGCCGCATTCAGGTGACCAGAGACGATCTGCCACTGCTCAGCTGGGCAGCCGTCGGACAGCCGGCGGGCGACACGGTTGAAACGATGTCGCCTTTGCATCTGGCCATGATTGCCGGCGCAGTCGCCAATGACGGCCGGATGATGGTGCCGCATGTGGTCGGCAGCCTGACGGATCCGCTTGGCGAACGGTACGGCGAGCGAGAAGTGCGCACTCTTTTGAATGTGCCGGCCCGTACCTGGCCGACCCTGAAACAGCTGATGACGGCGGCCGTGCAAAACGGCACGGGAACGGCTGCACAAGTCGCAGGACACACAATCGGCGGCAAGACAGGGACCATGGAAACCAGGAATGAAGCGGGCGAGACGGAAATTTATACGCTGTTTACAGGCTTTGATGCCACGCCCGGGTACCCGTATGCGGTGGCTGTTATTCTCGAAAACAAAGGCTACAGCGGTGCGCAGATTGCGGGTGATTTGCTGGCGCGAACGGCTAAAATAGGACCATGACAAAATCAAACGGCAGCTATAGAGCCGGCATCGATATCGGCTCGACGACAATTAAATTGTGGCTGGAAAAGAAGGGTCAGCCGGTATTATCCGAATATGTGCGTCATCATGCGGATATTGGAAAGGAGCTCGAGCGTTTGCTCGTCGCCCTGGATAACCGATGCGGGGAGGAGCCGCTGGCACTAGCTGTGACCGGCTCGGGCGGCATGAATGTGGCAAAGACTCTTGGATTGCCGTTTGTGCAGGAGGTGGTAGCCGGAACGAAGCCCGTTATGACCTTTTACCCGGAGGCCGATGTCATCATCGAGCTGGGCGGAGAAGATGCCAAAATCACGTACCTCAAACCGTCGCCGGAACAGCGCATGAACGGCGTCTGTGCAGGCGGAACCGGTTCATTCATTGACCAGATGGCCAGTCTGATGCAAACGGATGCAGCGGGACTGAATGAGCTGGCTGGTGATCATCGAACGCTGTACCCGATCGCGTCTCGCTGCGGGGTTTTTGCCAAATCCGATCTGCAGCCCCTGATCAACGACGGGGCATCACGAGCCGATCTGGCAGCGTCTGTTTTTCAGGCGATCGTCAACCAGACGATTGCCGGACTGGCGTGCGGACGGCCGATTCGCGGTCACGTCGTTTTGCTGGGCGGTCCGCTCCACTTTCTGGATCAGCTGGCCTATGCCTTCGAGCGGACGCTCGATCGGCAGGTGCATTCGTTCATCCGCCCGCAGAACGCGCAGTATTTTGTTGCGATGGGCGCTGCCATGCTTGCAAAGGAGCCCCATTTTACGGCCGCGGCATATCTGGCGCGCTGGCGGCGGCGACGTGCGGATGGCGATCCGATAAAAACGCTGGCCCCGCTGTTTGAGACTGAGGAAGAGCGGGTACAGTTTCACACCCGTCATCATTCGGCAAAAAGCGCCCTGTTTGCCGAAGAAGGCGGTACACCGCCTTATTTCCTTGGCATCGATGCGGGGAGTACGACGACGAAAATCGTCCTCGTCGATCAAGGCGGGAAGATTGTGCATACCGATTATCGTGCCAATGACGGCCAGCCGGTCGAAACAGCGAAAGCGATGCTGTCCGGCATGTATGACACGCTCGGCGACGATATTGAGATTCCCTACGCCATGGCGACAGGCTATGGCGAACAGCTTGTCAGGGCCGCATTTTGCGTCAACGACGGAACGGTCGAAACAATGGCCCATTATCGCGGTGCCCGTGAGTTTCAGCCGGATGTCGACTTTATTCTCGACATTGGCGGTCAGGACATGAAGTGCGTGCACATCAGTGACGGCATCATTGACAGCATCGCCGTAAATGAGGCGTGTTCGTCCGGCTGCGGCTCGTTTATTCAGACCTTTGCCGCTGCGCTGAACGTTTCAGTTGAAGCATTCGCCGATCTGGCCGTGCAGGCAAAGATGCCGGTCGATCTCGGCACGCGCTGCACGGTATTCATGAATTCGCGCGTCAAACAGGCCCAGAAGCAGGGCAGCAAAGTCGCCGATATTTCAGCGGGACTTGCCTATTCGGTGGTCCGCAATGCCTTGTACAAAGTGATCAAGATCAAGGACCCGGAACAGCTTGGCCGGCACATTGTCTGTCAGGGCGGCACATTTTTGAATGATGCCATTCTGCGCGCATTTGAAAAGGTGCTCGGCCGGCCGGTTGTGCGACCGTCCCTGGCCGGTCTGATGGGTGCCTACGGAGCTGCGCTGATGGCGAAAGAAGCTGCACCGGCCGGTTCCCGGCAGACCGTGCTGAGGCGCGAAGCGCTCACAGCACTGAGGCAGAAGACGACGCTGACGATGTGCAGACGGTGTGAAAACCGCTGCAAGCTGACGATATCGCGCTTCGGTGACCGCATCAATGTGTCGGGGAACCGATGTGAACGCGGTGCCGGTGCCGAAAAGAAGATATCGGAACTGCCCAATCTGGTCCGGCATAAATACGAACGCACATTCGGTTACGAGCCGCGCAGCATGGACGCGGCACCATGCGGTGAAATCGGTATTCCGCGGGCACTCAACATGTTTGAAAACTATCCGTTCTGGTTTACGTTTCTGGATCAGCTGGGCTTTCGCGTTGTGTTGTCCGGCAGCACATCGGCGGCACTGTTCGAAAGCGGCATGGATTCAATCCCCTCTGAGAGCATCTGCTATCCGGCGAAACTGGCACACGGACATATTGAGGATCTCATTTCGCGCGGTGTGAAGACGATTTTTTATCCTGATGTCGTGCTCGAAGATGAACTGGTGCCCGGCGCAGACAAAACGTACAATTGTCCCATCGTCGCGTCATACCCCGAGGTGATCCGGACCAATCTTGAACGGCTTAAGGGGGAGGGCATCCGCTTCATCAATCCATTTGTCGGTCTGCATGACCACAAGCATCTGGCCAGGCGACTTTTTCCGTATTTTGCTGACTTCGGCGTCAGTCGGGAACAAGTTCGGCGGGCCGTGCGAGCTGCCTGTGAAGAAGACAAGCGCTATCACGAGGATCTCTTTGCGAAAGGGGAAGATGCGCTCGACAGGATGGAAAAAGACGGCGGTTTCGGCATCGTTCTGGCCGGACGGCCGTACCATGCCGATCCCGGGATTCATCACGGCATTCCGGAACTGATCAATCAGCTGGGACTGACCGTTTTCACGGAAGAGAGCATTCTGCGCGGGCGTCTGAGCGAGCGGCCGCTCCGCGTGGTCGACCAGTGGGCATACCATTCCAGGCTGTACGCCGCTGCCTCCCGTGTCGCCGAGCGAGACGATCTGGAACTGGTCCAGCTGAATTCATTCGGCTGCGGCCTGGACGCGATTACGACGGATCAGGTTGAAGAAATCCTGCGGGCTCACGGCAAAATCTACACCTGCCTGAAGATCGATGAAGTATCAAATCTGGGCGCGGCACGTATCCGGCTTCGTTCACTGCTGGTTGCGATGGAGGAACGCCGGCGGCAGCAGCGGCCGGCATCAGGCGCCAGATATGCTGCCAGACGCGTTGAATTCACAGGAGAAATGAGAGCGAATCACACGATTCTGGCGCCGCAGATGTCACCGATCCATTTCCGTCTCGTCGAGCAGGTATTCCGGCAGGCCGGATACCGGCTGAAGATACTGGAAAAGGCTCTGCCTGCCGACGTTGAAACGGGACTGCGCTTTGTCAACAACGACGCCTGCTATCCGACCGTCATGGTTGTCGGCCAGCTTATGCGTGCGCTTTTGTCGGGCGATTATGACCGGCAGAACACATCGGTCATGATTACCCAAACGGGCGGCGGCTGCCGCGCGACCAATTATGTGGCGCTGCTGCGGAAAGCCCTGAAAGATGCCGGGTTGGAAGAGATTCCGGTGATTGCGCTGTCGGCCAGCGGGATCGAAAGCAACAGCGGTTTTCATTATGCGCCGTTCATGCTGCATCGCGGCATACAGGCCATCATTGCAGGTGACGTACTGCAGAATGTGCTGCTCAGAGTGCGGCCGTACGAAGCATTCCCCGGTCAGGCAAATCAGCTGTATGAAGAGTGGAGCTCACGGTTTTCCCGTTATTTCGGCTCGTCCCGGCCGGCACGCCCGCTCGCAGGTCTGATCCGCGAATGTGTGCGGGCGTTCGATACGATGGAACTTGTCACGGAGCCGAACCGGCAGCGTGTCGGTCTGGTCGGTGAGATTCTGGTCAAGTTTCAGCCGGATGCCAACAACCATGCCATTGACTTTATTGAGGCCGAAGGGTTTGAGGCGGCCATGCCGAATCTCCTCGATTTCTTCCTCTACTGCTTTTACAATCAGAAGTGGTCGCGCCAGGCGCTGAATACCTCATTCCTGAGTGAGCGGGCGGCGACGCTGGCTGTGAATCTGATGGAGCGATACCGCAAAGCGGCCAACAGAGCCTTGGCCGCCTCCCGCAGGTTTCATCCGGGTAAGTCCATCGCGGCTGTTGCAGAGCATGCAAAACAGGTGCTTTCGCTCGGCAACTGTGCCGGTGAGGGATGGTTTCTGACAGGCGAGATGCTCGAGCTGATTGCGGACGGTGTGCCGAATATCATCTGCGCCCAGCCGTTTGCCTGCCTGCCCAATCATGTTACGGGCAAAGGCATGATTCGCGCGATTCGGAAGCTGCATCCGGATGCCAATATCGTACCTGTTGACTATGATCCCGGCACGAGTGAGGTCAATCAGCAAAATCGCATCAAGCTGATGCTGTCACGCGCGAAAGACCATCTGTCCGGCTAGTTGACGTAAGGGCTCGTGTAACCGACACCCATCGGCTCGTCACCGGGGAGTTCGTCCAGAATCACGTTGGAATCACCTTGTCCCATATCCTGATTGCCCTGAATGATCTGCACATCATCGCCGATTGTGATGCGCAGCATGTTGCGCATCGAATCGGAGAAGCGGATCAGTGTATTGCGGAGCGGAAACTGATCCGTGAAATACGCTTCGACGGCCAGCGGGAAGGATCCGTCTCGCAGCGATTCGCCGGAGATGGACGGCATTGTCGCGAGTGTGCGCGCTTCGGCTTCCGAGATGCGCTGTTCCGGCCAGACCAGCTTCAAAAGGCCGGTAACCGATAATATGAAGATAAAAGAGGCAATCACGATGATGCTGCCGGTTTTCTTTTTTGTGTTTTTTCTCATAATGCTCCTTTTCGCTGAAAACGGACTCAAAAACGGAAGTATAGGAACGGATTGAAACTCGATGCTGCCAGGGATGCGGTTGAAAGCAGCAGCAGTATGATGTTAAATGCAGCCTGCAGTCCGCCGATGAGGGTATCCGAAGCGCTGAAGCGGTTCGCGAGTGATCTGAGCCACGCACGGATGCGCGGCAGTACCGGCAGTGACGCCACCGCTGCGAGGATCAGGAACAAACCATGGTTCTTCAGCATGATGACGCCGCGTACGCCGAAATAGCCGGAGCGCGGAACAAACAGACGACCGAGGAAAATGCCGAGCTCGCTCATGTCCACAAAATAGAACAGCGCCCAGCCGAAGATGACCACAAGTGCCAGATAGAGGTGTCCGACGATTTTCGGCAGCCGTTCCAGAGCGGACAGCCAGCCGATTTTTTCTACCGTCAGAAGCAAAAAGTAATATAGCCCCCAGAGGATGAAATTCCAGCTGGCGCCGTGCCAAAGTCCAGTCAGTCCCCACACGATCAGCATGTTGCGGATCTGAACGGGCAGGCCGCGGCGGTTGCCGCCCAGCGGGATGTAAACGTAATCACGGAAAAACGTTGACAGCGAAATGTGCCAGCGGCGCCAGAAATCAGTGACGGATCTGGCAATATACGGGTGGCGGAAGTTTTCCTTGAAGTTAAACCCGAACATGTGGCCGAGGCCGATCGCCATATCGGAATAGCCGGAGAAATCGAAGTAAATCTGAAACGTATAGGCGAGGATGCCGATGATGGCCTCCAGTCCGTCCAGCTGGGCGAGATGACCGCTGTTCAGTGTAAGGTCGACAATTTCACCGGCCATGTTGGCGATCAGTACCTTTTTGGCCAGTCCCGCGAGAAAACGCCCGATGCCGGTGCGAATGCCATCCAGCGAAATGGTGCGGCGGTTGATTTGATCGTCGATATCGGCGTAGCGGACAATCGGGCCGGCGATCAGCTGCGGGAACAAGGACTCATACAACAGCAGATTCAGCACCGATTTTTGCACTTTTACGTGCCCGCGGTACAGGTCAATCACATAGGTGAGTGTCTGGAAGGTATAGAAGGATATGCCGATCGGCAGGGAAAACGAAGGAATCGACAGATTCGTGCCGAATACGGCATTGATGTTCTGGAAGAAGAACCCCGCATATTTGAAAACAGCAAGGCTGGACAGCGCGATGATAATGGCGAGCGTGAGATACAGCTTTTTCTTCGTCTTATGAGCGCGATGCTTGTCAATGGCAAGTCCTGTCAGCCAGATGAAGACGCCCGTCATGATCATAAGGATGACCCAGAACGGTTCACCCCAGGCATAAAAAAAGAGCGAGAATGCGAGCAGCACGTAATTTTGGGTTCTCGTCTTCGATGCGAGATGCGTGAAGATCAAACACAAAGGCAAAAATGCGTAGAGGAATATGAGACTTGAAAAAACCATGCCGCGCTCCTACTGAAGTTCACCGAATTCTGGTCTATTATAGAGCAACAAGACGATATCTTGCATCGATTTCGATGCTTGTCGTTTGAGTGCACCGTTTGCATTGTAGCAGGGAAAGCAGATCAGGACAGCGATGGAGCGAGGAACAGATCAGAATGTTTTGCACGAGCAATGGCTGAACGCGGCGAAAGCCGGTGATTCCGCTGCCTTTGACCTGCTTCTGGACGCGTTGCTCCCGGTCATGTTCCGGCAGGCGATGCGTGTGCTCGGCAATGAAAGCGACGCAGAGGACATTGTCCAGGACGCCTCGCTCAAAATTTTTCGCAGTATCCGTCAGTTCAGAGGGAATGCCTCCGTGCAGACATGGGCGACACGCATCACCCTGAACTGCTGCTACGATTTTTTTCGCCGCCAGAAGAACAGAAGGCACGTATCCCTCAGCGTGGATACGGACGAGGGGTCGCTGGAGCGTATCCTGCCGGACGAGCGCGCAACACCGCTTGATGCGGTGATAACGAATGAGACAGTGAATGCCGTGCGTGAGGCTGCACTGTCACTGCGGGAGCCGTACCGGACGACCCTGATTCAAATTGATCTGCTGCAGATGAGTTATGAGGAGACGGCGATCGCCGCCGGTGTGGCGGTAGGTACGATAAAATCACGCCTGTCACGGGCGAGAAGCATGGCGGGTGCCATCTTGAAAAAACAGTTTGGAACCAAATGACAATAAGACGCGTCAAACAGATAAGAAGACGCCGCGAGGCGGGAAAGGAGCGCTTATGACTGACGAAAAAATGAACCGGATGCCTGCAAGTGATGGCGAAGCCCTGTGGCTGTCGTCCGTCAAAGCGCTTCAGAATGAGCCGGAAGCAGAGCCAGATCCTGGTCTTTCTCTGCGCATCAAGGCGGCCGTCGAGGCCGAACGGCAGGCCGGCCGCGTCCACCGGATAAAGTTTCCCCTGATCGCATCATCAGTGGCCGCCGCCGCACTGGTGGCGTTGCTCGTGATTCCCGGACTTCTTGCCGACCGGAATATGGGCACACCGCCATCCGAGCATGTCCGTATGATCGCAGAAAACGACAGCAGTCCCGTTCCGGAGGCGCGCATGGCTGCAGCGGATGAAGGCATTGCAGCCGAGCGAAAAGACGGCACGCGGATTTATCTGGCAAGAGAAGAAGTCCTGATCGCATTTGCCGCTCCGGCGGCGGACTCGATTCAGGAGGCTGCGCCGGCCGGGGGGCAGGAACTTGAAGCTGAAGCGGCCGCCAAATCGCCTGATGCCACCAGGCTGGACGGGGAAAATCCGGAGGCCGCGGAGGCGTTTCTCGCGACAATCAGAGAAGACGACCGCAGTGCTGTGCGCGACTTTCTGGACGCCGCATTCGCCGATCAGATGGCTGTGACAATCCGCTCCGAGTGATTGAGTGAACGATAAGCGAACACCGACACGGGCAGGTTTGCTTTGCTTCGGGCAGTTCGACACGCGATGAATGCGATGGGCTAGAATGGTACAAAGATGCCGCGGATCAGCGAGAATCGACTGCGGCATGACGGGAGTAATATGAATACATTGATGCTGATCGACGGCAACAGCCTGATGAACCGTGCCCATTTCGGCTTGAGCGGCCGCGTCCGCCTGACTTCGCCCGAGGGGGTTCCGACGGCCGCCATCATGACGTTTTTGAATATGGTCCTGCAATACATGCGTCAGTATGAACCGACGCATCTTATCGTTGCTTTTGACCGCCCGGAACCGACGTTTCGACACCTGAAATATGCAGATTACAAGGGAAAGCGGGCGCCGATGCCGGATGATCTCGTGATCCAGATGCACTGGATCAAGCGGATTCTGGACGATTGGGGAACCGCCAGAGCGGAACTGGCCGGCTATGAAGCGGACGATCTGATCGGTACCTATGCCAGACTGGCTGAAGATGCCGGCATGCGCGTTTTCATCGTGACCGGGGACAAAGACTGTTTCCAGCTGATCAGCGATCGGACTCACGTCATACTGCCGGTCACGTCCGGCGGTCAGTCGACTCAGGAGTTTTATGATCAGGCCCGTTTCAGCGAACGCTACGGCATTGCGCCGGAACAATTCGTCGATGTCAAAGCGCTGATGGGCGATCCGTCGGACAACATACCCGGTGTTCGCGGGATCGGGGAGAAATCAGCGCTTCGTCTGATTGCCGCACACGGCACCATCGGCAATCTCTATCGCGATCTTGACGCCGTGGCCAAAGCTCAGCGCGAGAAGCTTCGTGCCGGAGAGGAAGATGCCATGGCTTCCAGACATCTGGCGGCGATTGAATGCCGGATTGATCCTGAATTGCTGCCGGTACGGCTGGAGGATGCAGTCATGCCTGAACCCGGGGATGCACTCCAGACGACGCTCCTGTCGCTCGGGCTGCGGCAGCTCCTGCAGCGGTTCGGTCTGACCGGACCGAAAACGGCCGGCAGTGATAATCTGACGCTGAACACCGGAACGGCTTTTGACAATCTGTCTGCTTTCCTCGCTGAGATTGACCGGTCGCAGCCCGTTGCCGTCATGGCTCAGAATGATAAGATCCTCCTCGCAGGGCATGCCGGGTATGTTTGGATTAACAGGGACGCATTCGCGCCCCTGACCGAAGACTCCTCGTTTGCCTGGATCGTCTGGGATTACAAGCAGCTGCTTCATGCGCTCGACCCGCTTGAACTGGCGGTGCTGCCGTTTGACGCCTTCATCGCGCAGGCCCTGATCGAGCCGTCGTCATCACAAGCGCCCGTTCTGGCCCATACATATGGCCGCTACTTTGATTCACCGCTGCCCGAATCTGAAGAACCCGAGGTGCAGGCAGTCGTCGACATCGCTGCCTTGTCTGCGCTTCATGCGCCATTGTCTCTGCGACTGAAGCAAGATGATCTTGAATCGGTATTCTGGCAGATCGAAATGCCGCTGGCCCCTGTGCTGAAGCGTATGGAACACCGCGGTATCCGGGTCGATGACGTCCGGCTGAGAAGCCTTGCCGCCGCTATGGAAGACGATATTGCGCGCCTGGAAAAAAATATTTTCGATCTGGCCGGACATGCTTTCAATTTGAACTCGCCAAAACAATTGTCTGAAGTGCTCTTTCAGGAGCTGAAACTTCCGCCCGGCAAGAAAAATCGGAGCGGCCAATATTCCACGGCGCAGGCTGAGCTCGACCGGCTTGAGCCGGATTACCCGATTATTGGGCAGATTAAGGAACACCGGTTACTGTCCAAGCTAAACCAGACGTTTTTGCAGGGACTGCTGCGTGAAATCGGACCGGATGGCCGCGTACATACGACATATACCCAGGTGGAGACGGCAACCGGCCGGTTGTCGTCGGTACACCCGAATCTGCAGAATGTCCCCATTCGCAGCGAGCGCGGGCGTGCCATCCGGGACGTGTTTGTCGCCGACGACGGATACGTCCTGCTCGATGCGGACTATTCTCAGATCGAACTCAGAATTCTGGCTCACCTCGCAGATGATGCGAAGCTGAAGGCTGCCTTCAGTGCACATGAAGATGTGCACGCCGTAACCGCGTCGGAGCTGTTTCTCATCCCGCCCGACAAGGTGACAACGGCAGAGCGGGCGATCGCGAAAACGGTCAACTTCTCGATCGTTTACGGCGTTGGAGATTTCGGACTGGCACAAAGCCTGCAGTCGTCAGTGGCGGAAGCCCGCGCCTATATCGATGCGTACAATCGGCTTTATAAGGATGTCCGCGCGTATCTCGACCGGCAGATTAAGCTGGCTTACGAACGCGGGTACGTCACAACCCTGACAGGGCGCCGACGCTATATGCACGAGCTGAAATCGTCGAATCGCAACATTCGCCAGTTCGGCGAACGCGCTGCCATGAATGCGCCGGTGCAGGGCACGGCAGCCGATCTGATCAAGCTGGCGATGGTGCGGGTGGAGAACCGTCTTCATGCGCTCGGACTCGATGCGAGACTGCTTTTGCAGGTTCATGATGAACTGATTGTGGAGGCATCGGCAAAAGATGCGCCGGAGGCGGCCAAGGCCCTCAGGGAGTCGATGGAAGGTGCCATGCAGCTTTCAGTCGAACTGGAAGCCGACGTCAGCACCGGCACGTCGTGGGGCGAGGCGAAGTCGTAATGTTCGTGATCGGTGTAACCGGCGGCATTGGCAGCGGCAAAACAACCGTTGCCCGGATGCTGGGAAGCTGGGGCATGCCGGTGATCGATGCCGACCGGCTGTCGGCAGATGTGACGGACAGCGGCGGCGCTGCTCTGCCTGAACTGGCAGAGGCTTTCGGAGGCAGGATTGTCAATGCTGACGGAGCCTTGAACCGGCCGCTGCTCGCAGACCTGATCTTTCAGAACCATGCAGCCAGAGATCGGGTCAACCGCATTGTCCACGCTCATGTGCTGAAGACCATGGGGGAAGAGATTGACCGTCTGACGAAAAAGAAAGTCAAGGCCGTCGTTCTTGATGTGCCGCTGCCTGTGAAAGAGGGGTTTTTGGATCGCGCGCATTTCGTCATTGCGGTGACGGCAGATGACGCGATCCGACTGGAGCGGCTGAGACGGCGGGGCATGAGTGAAGCGGACGCAAAACGCCGCATGGCCGTTCAGCTTCCGCAGGCGGATTATGCTGCGCTGGCCGATCGTGAGATCAGAAATGACGGCAGTCTCGAACAGCTGGAAGCCGACGTGGCCGCCGTCATGGTTCCCGAGCTGAGAAAACGCGGCGTTGCCCTGACCGCCATGCCGTCAGACGTTGAAGCGGAATAAGACGACGTCGCCGTCCCGGAACACATATTCCTTGCCTTCTGAACGCACTTTGCCAAGTTCTTTGGCGTGTGCCATCGTGCCGGCTTCAATCAGATCCGCATAGGCGATCACTTCCGCACGGATGAATCCGCGTTCAAAATCGGTATGAATTTTGCCGGCTGCCTGGGGCGCTTTGGTGCCTTTGCTGATTGTCCAGGCGCGCACCTCCTTCGGACCGGCCGTCAGATACGAGATCTGATTGAGCAGCCGATACGCTTCGGCTGCCAGACGGTCGAGGCCGCTTTCCTGAAGACCGAGCGCCTGTTCAAAGTCGGCGCGTTCGCTGTCATCCAGTTCCGCCATTTCTGCTTCGATCTTGGCGGCTATGACGATAACCGGCGCATTCTCGGCGGCTGCTACGGTTTTCACCGCTGCGACGTGGGGCGACTGGCCGCCGATATCGTCCTCAGCCACATTCGCGATGTAGAGAAGCGGTTTCGATGTCAGCAAAAAAAGATCCTGCGGCCTTTCGCGCCCGCCGTCGGCGAACGTCCTGGCCGGTTTTGATGCCGACAAATGGGTTTCGAGTTCCTCCAGAAAACGGACCTCCTCCTTGAGTGCAGGATCACCGGATTTCGCAGCCCGCGCCGTTTTTTCAAGGCGCCGCCCGATGTACGCCAGATCCGACAAAATGAGCTCAAGTTCCACCACCTCGATGTCAGCGGCCGGATCGATCGTTCCGGAGACATGCGTGACGTTGCCGTCGTCAAAACAGCGCACGACATGACCGATCGCATCCACTTCCCGAATATTAGCCAGGAATGCATTGCCAAGTCCTTCGCCGTGGCTTGCACCGGCGACAAGTCCCGCGATGTCGACGACTTCGAGTATGGCGGGCGTGACCTTTTCCGGCCGGTACATGGCGGCCAGTACATCAAGCCTATGGTCCGGCACGTGGACGATGCCGACATTCGGATCAATCGTCGCAAACGGATAGTTCGCCACGTGTGCGCCAGCTTTTGTGATCGCGTTGAAGAGCGTGCTTTTGCCGACATTCGGCAGACCAACAAGTCCCAGTTTCATAATTTGCCTCCGCTATCCGATACGCATCATAATCAAAATGCCGGCCAATGTCACGAACCGGCGGCACGATGGTCCGTCCCGCTTTGTGTGCCGGCGTATGTTTTGATTATGGACCATTTCGATCGTGTCGAGAGACTGATGCTGGCGTTGTTCCTGTCTTCATGCTTTGCCGCAGGCACAATAACGTACGCGGCTGTCCGTTTTGCCGCCGGTCAGCTGTTCCGCCTGATCCTTCGTGGAGATGCCGCTTCAGCAGGAGATGCCGCCGGCAGGCAGATACTCGCCTTTTTGCGCCGCCGTTACCGGCTTGAACGCGCGCAGTTCAGACAAGAGGCGAAAATGCTTGCGCGCGCATCTGTCTTTGCGCTTGAGCCGCCTCTGGCGATGTGGCAGACACGCCTCTTTGCGGTGGCTTCAGCCCCGCCGTTTCTCTATGCGAAAAGCAGGCGATCTCCGGATAACCTGTTCGCTTCTCCGGCCGCTGCCGTTGTGGGGAGCCGGCAGCCCGGCGAATACGGTCTGCGGGTTACGGAGCGGCTCGTCCGCGAAATGACGGCGAAGGGTGTTGTCACGATCAGCGGGGGCGCCATGGGGATAGACCGGCAGGCTCATGCGACGGCTCTGGCAAACGGCGGCATGACGGCAGCGGTGCTCGCGCACGGCATCGATCTGGCGTATCCGGCTCAAAATAGAGATCTCTTTGCTCAAATCATCGAGCAGGGCTGGCTTCTGACTGAGTACCGTCCCGGCGTAACGCCAAAACCGTATCGTTTTCCGGCCAGAAACCGCCTGGTAGCGGCTTTGGCCGATGTGGTGATCGTAACGTCGGCCAGAAAAAACAGCGGTACTCTTATTACGGCCGGTTTTGCCGCCGATCAGGGGAAACCGGTGTTTGCTGTGCCGGGAAGCATTCTGAAGGACGATTCTGACAGCTGTCACAGCCTGATCGACGAAGGAGCCGGCGTGTATGCTGGCATCAACGACCTGAAACCGGTCTGGCCCGAGCTGTTCCAGTGACTCGTTTTGACACGCCGGAGGCTTATAGGGTATATATAGTGGCGAACTTTCCGGGAAACCGGCGCCGTTCGGAATGGGAGCAACATGAGCAAGACACTGTTAATCGTGGAGTCACCGGCCAAAGCCAAAACAATCGGCCGCTATCTCGGCAACTCTTATAAAATCGCCGCTTCTGTCGGACACGTGCGGGATTTGCCGAGCAAGACAATCGGCGTGAATGTGCGCGACAATTATCAGCCGCAGTACGTCACGATGGCCGGCAAGGAAAAAGTTATTCGCGAGCTGCGGGCGGCGGCAGCCGATGCAGACCGAGTTCTGCTCGCGACCGACCCCGACCGTGAAGGAGAGGCGATTGCGTTTCATCTGGCTCACTTGCTGAAACTGGATCCCACCGAACCGCTGCGGGTTACATTCAACGAAATCACTGAAAAGGCCGTTCAGGACGGTGTGCAAAATGCGCGGCCGCTCGATCTGGATTTGGTGGATGCCCAGCAGTCTCGGCGGATTCTGGACCGGCTTGTCGGTTACGAGCTGAGCCCTCTTTTATGGAAAAAAATTAAGAAGGGGCTGTCGGCAGGCCGCGTGCAATCCGTTACCACCCGGCTGATCGTCATGCGGGAACGCGAAATCGAAGCATTCATTCCGGAAGAGTATTGGCTGCTGTACGCACACCTGAAAAAGTTCGAAGATACACGCGTATTTCGGGCCAAATACCACGGGTTCCTGAAAGGCGGCAAGGTCAAGAAGTCGGTTCCGAAAGACAAGGCAGAAGCCGATGCCGTGCTGGCTGCGGTCAAGGATGCCTCGTATACGGTGCGAAGCGTGGCAAAACGGGTGGCGAAGAAGCAGCCCTGGGCACCTTATACGACGAGTACCCTGCAGCAGGATGCGTCACGCATGCTGAGTTACAACTCCGGTCGTACGATGCGTCTGGCACAGCAGCTTTACGAAGGTGTGACGCTGCCGGGACATGGACAGACGGCCCTGATTACCTATATAAGAACCGATTCCGTGCGTGTATCGGCCGAGGCGCTGCATGAAGCGCGTCGCCTGATAGCGGACACGTATGGTGACGAGTATGTTGTGCCGAAACCGCGCTATTTCAAAAACAAAAACAAGTCGCAGGATGCGCATGAAGCGATCCGGCCGAGTCATTTTGATCTGCCGCCGTCAGCCGTGGAGTCCATGCTGACGAAAGAGCAGGCGAAACTGTACAAACTGATTTGGGATCGCTTTCTGGCATCTCAGATGTCGCCCGCCGAGTTTGATCGCGTGAATGTCGAGGTGGAAGCGAATGGACAAGTCTTCCGGGCAGCAGGCGAGCGCATGCGCTTTGCAGGATTCATGAAGCTCTGGTCGAGCCAGCAGAAGGATGAAGACGATCAGCAGCTTCCGGAACTGGAAGAGGGGCAGACGCTGCAACTGGAAAAACTCGTGCCTGAGCAGAAATTCACGCAGCCGCCGGCACGCTACACGGAGGCCAGCCTGATCAAGGCGATGGAGGAGTTCGGCATCGGCCGGCCCTCAACATATGCACCGACCATCATGACGATTCAGGACCGCCAGTACGCGGAGCGGCTGCCGGGACGGACGCTGAAACCGACGGAACTCGGCATCCTGGTGACCACGATGCTCGAAGATCACTTCGATTCTGTCGTCGATCCCGCATTCACGGCTGAAATGGAAAACCGGCTCGATACGGTGGAATCCGGCGATAATGACTGGGTGAAAATCGTTGATGAGTTTTACAAGCCGTTTCATGAACTAATTGTGAAGGCAGACAAAGGCGTCGCAAAAATCGAGATGCCGGTGGAAGACATCGGCCGAAAATGTCCGAAGTGCAAGGAAGGCGATCTCCAGATCAAGGAGGGGCGCTACGGCCGGTTTATTGCCTGCTCGCGCTATCCGGCGTGTGATCACAGCGAGCCGATTGTGGTGAAGGCCGGCGTTGACTGCCCGCTCTGCGGCTCTGACGTGATCATCAAGACGGCCAGAAAGCGCAAGCGGCAATTCTTTGTCTGTGATCAGAAGGGGAAGGACCCGAAGTGTCCGTTCATTTCCTGGGACAAGCCGATTCCCGGCGAAACATGCCCTGTCTGCCAGTCGTACATGGTGGAAAAACGGTATGGCCGAAACGTGTCGAAACGCTGCGGCAGCAAGGACTGCCCGACGAATGCACGCGCTGTGAAAGCGAAGAAGGCAAAGGATGACGATTCCGAAAAAGCCTGATGTCACGATCATCGGTGCGGGGCTGGCCGGTGCTGAGTGTGCCTGGCAGCTGCTTGCCGGCGGCTTTTCTGTGCATCTGATCGATTGCAAGCCCGAGGTGTTCGGGGCATACCGCCTGCCCGGTTATGCCGAACTCGTGTGTTCCAATTCGCTGAAATCAGACGATCCTGAAACGGCCGGCGGCTTGCTCAAGCGAGAGATGCGCAGCCTCGGATCGATCGTGCTGGACGTTGCCGACCGCCAGCGCTTGCGGGCCGGCGGTGCCTTGGCCGTGGATCGCGAACGGTTTTCCGCGGCCGTCACAAATCGGCTGACAGAACATGCGCTGGTCACTGTTGAGTCAAGAAAAGTTGATGCGATCCCGGTCGATACGGCGTTTACGGTGGTGGCAACCGGACCGCTGACCGAGCCGGACCTGGCAGCTCAGATCGACTCCGATCATCTGCATTTCTTCGATGCCACAGCACCGATCGTCAGTGCGGAAAGCATCAACCCGGATCTCAGCTTTGCCGCAGGGCGGTATGGCAAAGGCGGCGACGATTATATCAACTGCCCTCTCAATGAGGCGGAATACCGGACGTTTTACGACGCACTGCTGAACGGTCGCGTGGTTGAGACAACGGCATATGACGATCGCGTATTTGCCCACTGCCAGCCGATTGAGCGACTGGCCGCCCGCGGCATCGACACGATACGCTACGGGCCGATGCGACCGACCGGGCTCACAGACCCGAAAACCGGCCGACGCCCTTATGCTGTGCTTCAGCTGCGACGCGAAGATGCCGCGGCACAGATGTGGGGACTCGTCGGTTTCCAGACGAGACTCACGTTTCCGGAACAGCAGCGAATATTTCGCCTCATACCGGCGCTTGCCGAAGCGGAGTTCTTCCGCTATGGCGTGATGCATCGAAATACGTACGTTCAGGGACCGCGGGTGCTTGGCGGCGGCAACGTGCTGAAACAAAACAGCCGCATTTTTGCAGCCGGCCAGCTGACCGGCGTCGAAGGCTACATGGAATCGGCATCGTCAGGGCTGATCACCGGCCGCTTCATCCGGCATCTCCTGGAAGGGAAGAGCCGGACAATGGCCGACCGGCTGCTGCCCGCCGGCGACACCATGATCGGTGCCCTGCATCAATACGTCATCTCGTCGGAAAGCCCCGATTACCAGCCCATGAACGCAAACTTCGGACTTTTCGCCCCGACACCGGACACACCGGCTCGCAAAGCGGCGCGCAAGGCGTTTTACGGAGCGCGTTCGGCTGCATCTATCCAACGCATGCTGGAGGCGGAACATGCCTGACGCCGAGCGCCGCTGGAGACTGTCCGATTTTGCCTACGACCTGCCCCAGGAGCGAATCGCGCAGACGCCGCTCGAAAAGCGCGACCAGTCAAAACTCCTCGTGCTTGACGGGAAGCGGATCGAAGATCGACGTTTTTTCGAACTCGGCGAGTATCTGCGCGCGGGCGACTGTCTCGTTCTGAACGAAACGCGCGTCATTCCCGCGCGCCTGATCGGTGTACGGGACAATGGGGCGGCCGCTGAAATCCTTCTTCTGAAGCGGCGGGATCTCACCGTCTGGGAAGCGCTCTGCAAACCCGGCAAGAAACTGAAAATCGGTGCAAACATCTCGTTCGGACCAAAGCTGACCGCCATTGTCGAAGACCGCCTCGAAGACGGCATCCGGCTCGTACGCTTTCTATTCGAGGGCGTTTTCGAAGCGCTGCTGGATGAACTGGGTGAAACGCCGCTGCCGCCGTACATCAAGGAGCAGTGGCCGGACCCCGAACGGTATCAGACGGTCTATGCCCGCTTTGACGGGTCAGCCGCGGCACCGACAGCCGGACTCCATTTCACTGCATCGCTCCTGAGCGACATAGAAGCCATGGGCGTGTCGCTTGCGACACTGACGCTCCATGTCGGCCTCGGTACCTTCAGGCCGGTGCGGGCAGAAGATCTTGACCATCACGTGATGCACGAAGAGCATTTCCTCTTTCCTGAAGCGGCCGCCCGGACAATAAAGCAAACCAGGCAAAACGGCGGGCGCATCATCGCGGTCGGCACGACGTCCGCGCGTGTCCTGGAAACCGTGGCTCTGGAACAGAATTTGGATCGCCTGACAGCCATGGAGGGTGATTCCCGTCTGTTTATCCGTCCCGGATTTGACTTTCAGCTGACGGACGGGCTTGTCACGAACTTCCACCTTCCCGAATCGACGCTGCTCATGCTGGTTGCGGCGTTTGCCGGGTATGAAGAAATCATGCAGGCCTACAGGCACGCCATTCAGCATGATTACCGTTTTTTCAGTTTTGGAGACGCCATGCTGCTGTTGCCGTCAGGCAATAACCGGTCAGGAGAGATGAGATGACTGCCCACGTGCACTACGAATTGCTGCATACATGCAAACAGAGCGGCGCAAGACTCGGCCGCGTGACGACACCGCACGGGTCGTTTGAAACACCGGTCTTCATGCCGGTCGGTACCAAGGGTACGGTGAAGACCATGACGCCCGAAGAATTGATGGCGCTGGGGAGCGAGATCATACTCGGCAATACGTACCATCTCTATCTGCGGCCGGGCGAGGGCATAGTGGGCGAAGCCGGCGGGCTTCACCGCTTCATGAACTGGCCGCGTTCCATTCTGACGGACAGCGGCGGGTTTCAGGTGTTCTCGCTGAAGGCGATCAACAAGCCGTCTGAGGACGGCGTCATCTTCCGCTCGCACATTGACGGCTCGAAACATCTGTTCACGCCGGAAAAATCGATGGCGATCCAGCAGACGCTCGGCAGCGATATTGTGATGGCCTTTGACGAATGCACGGTCTGGCCGATCGACAAAACGGGCGCCCGGCAATCGCTGGAAAAAACGGCGCGCTGGCTCGAACGCTGTGTCAACGCCTGGGATCATGATAAGCCCCAGGCACTGTTCGGCATCGTGCAGGGCAGCACCTACGCTGATCTGCGCGAAGAAAGCGCGCGCCTTACGACGTCATTCGATTTGCCCGGATATGGTATTGGCGGGCTGTCGGTCGGTGAACCGGCAGCGCTGATGAACGACATGCTGGAAGCGCTGATGCCGCATATGCCGTCACATAAACCGCGCTACCTGATGGGCGTCGGTTCTCCCGACTATATTGCCGACGGCGTCTTGCGCGGAGTCGATATGTTTGACTGCGTGCTGCCGACCAGGATTGCCAGAAATGGGCGAGTCATGACGAGTGAAGGCGATGTGACGATCAGGAATGCCGTATACAAGCGTGACTTCACGCCGCTCGACCCTGCCTGTTCCTGCTATGTCTGCCAGCATTACTCGCGAGCGTACATACGACATCTGCTCAGTGTTGACGAAATACTGGGACTGCGGCTCACGACCTGGCACAATCTCCACTACCTGATGCAGCTGATGCAGTCGATTCGCGAGGCGATCAGGAACGATCGATTCGGCTCCTTCCATGCCGAATTTATGGCGCTCTTAGCCGAACAGGCGCGTTCTCGCCGCTGAACTTTACACAAAAGACGTCAAAATGCTATGATGGCGCATCAGGGTTGACCTGAAATACTTCCCGCGGGGGATTTTTAATGTTGATTAATCGGTTGCCAGTTGTATTGGAGCAGGCAGAAGCAGGAGGCCTGTTCGGCTCGCTTGGCATGCTGCTGCCGCTCGTTCTGATGTTTGTCGTGATGTACTTTTTGATGATCCGTCCTCAGAAAAACAAGGAAAAGAAGCTGAAGGAACAGATCAGCCAGATGAAGGTCGGTGACAGTGTCATGACAATCGGCGGTATCGTGGGCCGCATTGCCAGTATGACGGACGACGAAGTCACCATTTACACCAGTGTTGCAAATACGATGATGACGTTTAAGAAGAGTGCGGTCAGCCAGATCTTTACGCCGTCGATCGAAGAATCGTCCAATTAGCATTATTTAGGAGATAACCATGGCTTTTATCAAAACGATTTCCAAAGGCAAATGGACAAATGAAAAGGTGACGGTCGCCTGCGGCGAATGCCAGACATCATGTCAGTCGGCCTGCAAAACCAGCTGTACTGTGGCAAACCAGCCCTGCGAAAACGAGGCGAGATAATTTGGTTCATACATTTACGGTTCAGGGCGATCATTTTGCCTTCGACTCCGTATCAGGCGCGCTGCATCAGCTCGACGAGGCAGCGCTTCTTGTTGTAGAGCGTGCGGTGAACAATGACGGGAAGGTCACGGACGACGATCTCAAGACCGATGTTGGCCGCGCCGTCTTTGATCTCGTCAGCGCCGGAGCGCTTTTCTCGCCCGAACGGACATTCAGAACGGAAGAACTGTATCCTGACGAGCCGCGCATCAAGGCGATGTGCCTCAATCTCTGCCACGACTGCAATCTGCGCTGCACGTACTGCTTTGCCGGGACAGGTGACTATGGCGGGCCGCGCGGGCTGATGAGCAGTGATGTCGGCAGAAAGGCCATTGACTACCTGATTCGCGAAAGCGGTTCAAGGCGCAATCTTGACATCGATTTTTTCGGCGGCGAGCCTCTGATCAACTGGGAGACAGTGAAAACACTCGTGGCATATTGTGAAGACGAAGGCAGGAAGCAAAATAAAAATATCCGGCTGACCCTGACCACGAATGCCACCCTGCTGGATGAGGAAAAGGCGGCGTTCATCAATGCGCATTTTTCCAATGTCGTCCTATCCATCGACGGCAGGCAGCATGTGCACGATGCCGTGCGGCCGGCTGTCGGCCGCCGCGGTTCCTACGAGGCAACGACACGCGGGATTCGCACGCTTCTTTCATCCAGAGGCGATCAGGCACACCATCTGCGCGGAACCTTTACATCAGAAAACCTCGATTTTGCTGCCGATGTTTTTGCTCTGGCCGAGTTATCGCGCCATGTCTCGATCGAGCCTGTCGTACTGCCTGACGAGCACCCGCTTGCCATTCGCGAATGGCACATGAATCAGGTGATGGATGAGTACGAGCGGCTGGCAGTTGAACTGGATGCGAGGGAGGCAGCCGGTGAGCCGGTCGACTTCTTTCATTTTCGCCTCGATCTGGAAGATGGCCCGTGTGCGTTCAAGCGACACAAAGGCTGCGGTGTTGGCGTCGAGTACATTGCCGTTACCCCGGAAGGTGACATTTATCCCTGCCACCAGCTGGTTGGCGAAACATCATTTCGTCTTGGTTCCGTGCTCGATCCGACGGCCAGAAATGCTGAAGTGCAGGATCTGTTTGCCACGGCCCTGACCGATCCGCCTGAAGCCTGTCACAGCTGCTTTGCACGCCCGATCTGCGGCGGCGGCTGTGCCGCCAACCGATTGCACAGGAGCGGCGACATTGCCGGGGACGATGAACGTGGCTGCCGCCTGCTTCGCCGGCGCGCTGAGCTGGCCTTGTGGCTCTTTGCCCGCAGGCTTGATCGCGGGCAGTCGGTGCGTATCTGAGAAGGAGACCTGTATGTACGACAAAACGAGTGACGATCGACTCTATTTTTCCAGGCGAACCGCGGCAGAATCCGAATCGCCTTATGCACCGCCTGCAGAAGTCGTCGAAGAACCGAGTGTCACACTGGAAACGGTGAAACAGGATGCTGAGGTCAAAGCGCTGATCACGGGCGCCAGACATATGATGGAGGCATTGCGCTATACGGATCATTCGGAACGCCATACCTCGCTCATCGCTGAGCGGGCCGGCTATGTGCTGTCTGCGCTGTCCTTTTCAAAGCGTGAAGTGGAAATCGCGAAAATCGCGGGCTATCTGCATGACATCGGCAACGCCATTTCGCGTCCGGGACACGAACTGATCGGCGCCCAGCTCGCCTACGAGCTGCTGGTGCGTCTCGGCTGCGATTATGCCGATGCGATTCTGGTCGCCACGGCCATAGCCAATCATGATGAAGGGGTCGGCCAGCCCGTCAATGCCATTGCCGCAGCCGTGATTTTGTCCGATAAATCGGATGTTCACCGATCACGCGTCAACAATCTTGATGGATTGGACAATTTCGATATTCACGACCGTGTCAATTATGCTGTGACACATTCCGAGCTGACGATTGATACAGAGGCGAAAACGTGTCACCTCAGACTGACAGTCGATACCGCGATTTCAACCGTCTCGGATTACTTTGAAATATTCCTGAGCCGCATGCTGATGTGCCGGCATGCCGCGCTCTTTCTCGGCCTGACTTTCAACCTGATCGTGAACGACGTTGCCATGATGTAGGGCCTCGCCTGGCGGCGCACCCTGAAGTGCATGCCAAAAGAAGGTATGCGGCTGCTCCGTGTCGTATATACAGACGGAGCAGTTTTAATTTCAGGCCGCTTCAGGAAGTGGATGAAAAGGTACATGGCAGGCAGAATCCCGCAGGACACCATTGATCAGATTTTGAACGAGACCGATATCGTCGATGTCGTGTCGCGCTATGTGCGTCTGGAAAAAAAAGGCGGCAGTCTGTTCGGCCTGTGTCCGTTTCACAGTGAAAAGACCCCGTCTTTTTCTGTGTCGCCGGCCAAGCGCATCTTCTATTGTTTCGGCTGTCACAAGGGCGGCAATGCCATTAAATTCATCTCGGAAATAGAGCACGTGCCGTTCCGTGAGGCTGTGCAGACGCTGGCCGATGCGGCCGGCATTGAGATCAGGCTGGATGAAGATGAATCTTATCGGCAGAGGCGGGAAGCGGAACAGCGTCTGCGTCAGGTTCTGCTCGAGTCGGCACGATTTTTTTACCGCACATTGTCGGTCCAGGAAGGCAATGAAGCGAAACGCTATCTGCTGGGCCGCGGCATCAGCGTGCCGACACAGCGCGCGTTCGGACTGGGGTATGCCCCGGATGCCTGGGATCGGCTGACGCTGCATTTGCGTGAAAAAGGCATTGCCGAGACGGATGCCATTGCCGCAGGCGTTTGTCAGCGCGCATCGAATGGCCGTCTTATCGACGTTTTTCGCAATCGCCTGATGATCCCGATCTTTGATTTTCTAGGCCAGATTGTGGCCTTCGGCGGACGGGCGATGGGTGAAGAGAAGGCGAAATACATCAATTCGAAAGAGACGGAGCTTTACACCAAGGGACGGCATCTGTTTGCCATGAATCTGGCCAAGAAGCAAAAAGACGAAGCGCTGATCGTGACGGAGGGCTATTTCGATGCCATTTCTCTGCATGCGGCCGGATTGACGACGGCTGTGGCTTTGCTCGGCACTGCGATGTCGTCTCGCCAGGCGCAGCTTCTGGCTCAGATGGACCGGCCGGTAACGCTTTGTCTCGATGCGGACGAAGCGGGCATCAATGCATCGCTGCGGGCGCTTGAGCTGCTTCGGCAGAAGCAGGTGTTTGCATCGGTTGTGACTGTACCTGAATTCAAGGATCCGGATCTGTACATACGGAAAAATGGAGCGTCCCGTTTCAAAGCCCTGCTCGAAACAAAAATGGATGAACTCGATTTCAAGCTCCGCCTGATTGAAAAGCAGGCCAGACAGGATGACGGTGAACTCGACGTGTTTCGCTATCAGCGCGAAGCAACCGATTTGCTCGCGGCAGAGGAAAATGCAGTCATGCGTGAACTGAAGGCTGAACTGGTTGCCAGAGTGCTGCACGCGTCTCCGGCGGCGGTTCAGGAGGAAGTGGCTCGCAAGCGGCGGAATGAAGCAGAGACTGCGGTGGAAACACCGAGGCCGAAACCGCGCGCGTCCGCGGCTCAGGTGGCGGACGAAACGTATGTTTTGCTCGCGCTTTCAAATAATCCTGACCTGCAGAAAACGAAGGGGTTTGCGCTTGAGGAGGAAGACTTTCTGGAAGAGGGATTCCGCCCGTTTTTTGAGAGCATGCAGGGAGCCATGGCCGCCAAACGTTACAGTTATCAGTACCTGCTGAGTCTCGTTGAAGAGGCCGCACCTGAACTGGCGGATGCGCTCCTGGCCGCCGCCATTAAGTCGGAGCAGGCGGATGGCGGGACTGTCATGTATCGCCGGGCCGTTGCCGCACTGAAAGTACGGCGTTTTGAGCGAGAAAAGCACGCTCTGCTTGAAGCCATTGAACAGGCTCAGGACGAAGAAGCGAGAAAACCGCTCCAAAATCTGCTGAAAGAAGCATCTGAACAGTATAATACATGGCGCCAGAAGCGCATTTAGACGAATACGAAAATCAAATCAGCAAGAACGCCTTTTGCGAAACAACTCGATGGCGAGAAGGACATGAAAGAGGACGATACGTGGCTAAGGATAATGCGAACGAGACAATGGAAAATGAAGTGACGCTGCCGAGCGAGAGCGGAGCTAAAACAAAAGCGGTGCCGCAGAAAAAACGCGCTCCGGCAAAGAAGACAAAGGCGAAAGCCGAACCCGAGGCTGCCGCAGAAGACGTGACGGCGACTGAAGTCAAGCCGGCGGCAAAACAAAAACGCGCTCCGGCAAAGAAGACAAAGGCGAAAGCCGAACCCGAGGCTGCCGCAGAAGAAGAAGCGACGCCTGAAGTCAAGCCGGCAGCAGCGCGCAAACGCTCCTCAGCGAAAAAAATAATTGCCGGGACAGGTGAATCGGCATCGCAAGATGAGGCAGCGCTTGCACCGGAAACGGTGAAGAAGTCAACGTCCAGGCGTAAATCCAAGTCAGCGCCTGAAACGGACGTTCTCGTTCTTGCGGACGCTGATGCTGACGACCTGCCAGATGAAGATGAGGATCCGGATTTTGACAGTCTGGATGACAGTGACGTCGAGGATGAGGATGATCTGGGTGATGTCCTTGTCGACGACGTGGAGGAAGAAGAGGAGGAGGATGCCGACACAGACGATGACGAAGATGATCTGGACGTGGAAAATAACCATGAGCTGCAGGCATTTGACCTGGCCGTTCTCCGCCCGCTCGTGCAGAAGTCGCGCGGCAAGGATCGCCAGCTGAGTCAGACTGAAATCCTCGATTATCTGCAGAAGATTCATTATGACGAAGATAAGCTGGATGAAATTATCGAGGGACTGGAGCGTGCCGGCATCGAAATCGTGGACAGCGATGATGATACGCGTGAAACCAGCAAGAAGGCGGAGGCATTCAATGATGCCATGACGGTCGACGATCCCGTCCGCATGTATCTCAAGGAAATCGGCAAGGTAGACCTGCTCACGGCCGATCAGGAAAAGGATCTGGCCAAGCGCATGGAAGAAGGCGACGAGTACGCGAAACAGCAGCTGACCGAAGCGAATCTAAGGCTGGTCGTCAGTATTGCCAAACGCTATACGGGACGCGGCATGCAGTTCCTCGACCTGATTCAGGAAGGCAATCTTGGCCTGATGAAAGCCGTCGACAAATTTGACTACACGAAGGGATTCAAATTCTCGACGTACGCGACCTGGTGGATTCGACAGGCGATTACGCGCGCCATTGCCGACCAGGCAAGAACGATCCGCATCCCCGTTCATATGGTGGAAACGATCAACAAGCTGATTCGCATACAGCGTCAGCTTTTGCAGGAACTGGGCCGGGAACCTGAAGTGGATGAGATCGCAGCGGCCATCGGCCTGACCCCCGACAAGGTGCGGGAGATCATGAAAATATCGCAGGAACCCGTTTCGCTGGAAAAACCGATCGGGGAAGAAGAAGACAGCCATCTGGGTGATTTCATACCCGACGATGACGCCCCGTCACCGGCGGATCAGGCGGCCTTTACCTTGCTGAAGGAACAGATTATGGAGGTTTTGAAAGGCCTCACGCCGCGCGAGGAAAAGGTGCTGCGACTGCGTTTCGGTCTTGACGACGGACGTACGCGCACACTGGAGGAAGTCGGCCGTGAATTCAATGTCACGCGCGAGCGCATTCGTCAGATCGAGGCGAAGGCCCTGCGCAAAATGCGCCACCCGAGCCGAAGCCGCAAATTGAGGGAGTATCTCGATTGAGACCGCCCCGCGTCAGTGACCGGCTCCGATTTATTGCCTCTCTTGTTTTGCCCGGTGCCCGCCTGATTGATGTCGGGTGTGACCACGCACTGCTGCCGATTTATTATTTGCTCGGCGATCCCGAAGCGAAGGCGGTGGCCATCGACAACAAAGACGGACCGCTGCGCGTTGCCGCCAAAAACGTCTCGCGCTGGGGCCTGGACGATCGTCTGACCCTAATCAGGGGCGACGGCATCCCGAGCGGTTTGCTTCAGGCTGGAGACTGCGTGGTTATCGCCGGATTGGGCGGTGTGGAGATCGGTCAGATACTGACTCAGATCGAATCGGCTGCCGCCATGTATGTGCTGTCACCGCATTCGCGCGCTGAAGTTTTGCGTGAAACGCTTTCTCAGCTGTCCCTCGCGATCGTGGCGGAGACCGTGAAGGCTGAAGGCGGGCGCACATATCTGGTGATGACGGTCAAACCTTCAGTCAAATCAATAATGTATAGTGATGACGAACGCTGGATCGGCCCGCATTGTCTGACGCAGTTGGACGCCGATTTCGGGGACGCCGCTTTTTTGCTTTATATGAGGCGGCTCAAACGCCATCTCAGCCGTGTCGTGAGGCATGATCCGACGGCCGCATCGCCGCTGGCGCGGCTGGAACAATACATCGGGAGGATAGATGCATGACGATCAAGGTACAGGATATTGTGCAGGCGATGGAACGATATGCGCCGCCGGTTCTGGCGATGCCGGGAGATCCGGTCGGCCTCTGCCTCGGACGGCCGGATGCGGCGGTCAGGGGGATAACCGTGTCACTTGACCTGACATCCGATGTTATCGAGGCGGCGCTCTCGGAGGATGCCGGCATGATCATCACGCATCATCCGCCGATTTATCAGCCGCTTCAGACCCTGACATCTGAAAGTCCCGAGGGCGATAACCTGCTGACCTGCGCAGAGAATGGAGTCGCACTTTTTGCAGCGCATACCAATGCCGATGCCTGCCGGGGCGGGACGGCCGATCTCCTTGCCGGCATTCTCTTTCCCGAGCAGCAGGCAAAACCGCTTGTGGCGCTTGACGCACATGCGTTCGATGAAGGGTTTGGCAGGGTGCTTTCAAACCTGAATGAGACGACCGGCCGCTTGCTGCAGCTCTGCATGGACAGGCTGGACGCACCGTTCGCCCGCCTGGTCGGTGATCTGAGCCGTTTTGTTCGCGTGCTGGCAGTCTGGCCCGGCTCCATGGATGAAGAGGTTGTCCTGGCGTGTCAGGCGCGGAGGGTCGATTTGCTGATAGCCGGTGAATGCAAGCACCACTTGTCTCTGATGCTGGCCGCGCGCGGCATTGATCTTATCGTCGCCGGCCATGACCGCACCGAAATGCCGTTTGTGGGCCACGTCAAGACGCTTCTGAATGATTCATTTCCGGCTCTCCCCGTGTACGCTCCCGTCCGTTGACATGACTGCTATAATTAATCAGGCAGTCGTTTCCGGCTACCTGAATCGTCGCGCCCGTTGTGCCAACGCTATGCGGGTGAGGAAAGTCCGGGCTCCCCAGGGTAAGGGCGCCGGGTAACACCCGGTGAAGGCAACTTCAAGGAAAGTGCAACAGAAAATAACCGCCGTTTTACGGTAAGGATGAAAAGGTGCGGCAAGAGCGCACCGGGGATCCGGCGACGGATCCCGTCTGTGTAAACCCCGTCCGGAGCAACACCGCGGCCGACAAGCATTTGACCCGAATGTCGATGGAGGTGGCTCGAACCGCGTCGCGAGATGCGGTCCAGATAGATGACGATTCCAGACAGAACCCGGCTTACAGGGTAACCGGAAACGCGCCTTTTCTCTTTGTGTCTCACGTAACCATGATAACGAACACGGTATTCTTACGTTATACTGATCAGACAAGCAGGCAAGACCCTTTCAATGCACCAAAAATTGAGAGTATAAGGAGAACCACATGAAAAAGAAATGGATGGACTATTTTAATGTCGTTGAGAAGCAGCAGGCCAGGGGACGTGCCGGATTCAGTCTTTTGAGCGGCATTATCGCCGGCGGCATCGCCGGTCTGATGTTTGCGCCGAAGTCCGGCAAAGAGACGCGCGCCGATCTGAAAGCACAGGCCGAAATCGGTATTGATAAAGTCAAGGAGACGGCCGACAAAGTCAAGGACATTGCGCAAGAAAAAGTCGAAAACATTAAGAGCGGCTTCGAGAAAACGAAGGAAGACGTTAAAGATGCTGCCGCTGACGTCGCTGAACACGTCGAAGAAACTGCCGCAAACGTCAGAGAAAACGTAAAGAACGGCCTTGAGAAGACGAAGGAAGACGCCAAGGATGCTGCCGCCGACGCAGCCGAACACGTTGAAGAAACGGCTGCAAAAGCCAAAGAAAACGTAAAGAAGTTCTGATATGTTCGGGACGTACGTGTTAAACAGTTCTGTCTCGGCGGATGAGCTGATCAAAATTTTGCTCGGATTAGCCGGCGTTACGGCCCTGGTTTTTCTGGCCATCGTGCTGGCGCGCGTCGCCGGTCTGCTCAAATCGCTCTCGACTACGATGAAAGCGAGTGAAGAACCGTTGGCGGCATCATTGAAGCAGCTGCCTTCAATAACGGAAAATGTCAGCAAGCTCGTTGCGGAAGCCACTGAAACAGTGCCGCATATGCTGCATGACGCGGAAAAAATGACGGGCTCGGTCAGCGGTGTCGTATCCAGCGTAGGTGATGCGGCAAGCAGCATGGCAGGGGCCGTATCCGGTTTCGTAAAGCCGAAGAAAAAGGTGTTCGGAGTAAAATCCGACACATTTGAATCAGCGGCGGATGCTGTTGCCGTTGTGGCCAGTATCCTGATCAGTTTATTCGGCAAAAAAAAGAAGAAGTAGCGGATGCGCACCCTCGCGTCTGTCACATTACGCGTGAATAAGAATATGAGAGCGGCATTTCGGTGCCGCTTTTTTCCTGTCAAGAACTTGTAAGGAAACGAAAAGGCTGCACCGTGCTACAATATTTGGGATTGTATCGGATTGGGTGGGGCTTATGAAAATCAGCAGGTGGACAAAGGACGGGATGATGCGGGCACCCGGAAGTAATCAGTCGTACGGATATCTCGCGTTTTTGCTGCCATTCATCATTCTGGCGATCGGCTATGCGACGCGGCTTGTGTTCCCGTTCGGCGACCGCCACATTCTCACGGTTGACCTGTATCACCAGTACGCGCCGTTCCTGAATGAACTGCGCGATAAGCTCTTGAGCGGCGACAGCCTCTTTTATTCATTTCGCGGCGGCACGGGTGTCAATTTTTATTCTCTGTTTGCCTATTATCTGGCCAGTCCTCTGAATCTAATTCTCCTGATTTTCCCGAAGGCCTTTTTGGCTGAAGGCATTCTCATGCTGACCCTGATTAAGGTGTCGCTGGCAGGATACGCGTTCAATCTGCTCCTGCGGCGTGCGTATCTTCGCACCGGACCGCTGTCCATCGCGTTTGCCACAATGTACGCCCTGTCAAGCTATCAAATGGCTTACGGCTGGAATGTCATGTGGCTCGATGCCCTCTACACCATGCCGCTCGTCATTCTTGGCCTGATCCTGCTCGTGCGGGAGAAAAACTACTGGCTGTATCCGATCAGCGTGGGCTACCTTCTGTTCGTCAATTACTACATGGCCATGTTCGTGCTGATATTTACGTTCTTCTATTACCCGGTCGTGCTGTTCACGTTCGGATCGGAGAAGGGCGTGCCGGCACGCCTGCTGACGTCGCTCAAGACACTCGGCCTGACATTGCTTGGCATCGGCATGAGCGCGGTCCTGGTCTGGCCAACGTACAAGGCGCTCCAGCTGACGTCCGCGGCCGGCGACAGCTTCCCGAAAACAGTCGAATCGACGTTTGATCTGATCGATTATTTTGCCCAGCACGTCATGCTTCTCGAACCGACCGTGCGTGACGGCATGCCGAATCTGTACGGCGGCATCCTGCTCCTCCTGCTCGTACCCGTTTACTTCTTTTCAGCCCGCATTCCGCTCTGGCGGCGTGTTTCAAACCTGGGCATGCTCGCATTCCTGATTCTCAGCTTTAATACGAACATCCTCAATTTTCTCTGGCATGGCACGCACTTTCCGAATCAGCTGCCGTACCGGAATTCGTTCGTCTATATTTTTCTTCTGATTTTTATCCTGTATGACGCGCTGCCTTCTGTAAAGACATTCGGCAATCGTGAACTTGGCTATACCGGCATGCTCGCAATTATTCTGGTGCTGCTGGCAGCGCCTGAAACGACGCTCAAATTTACCACGTTCACCGTATATGCAACGATTTTCTTCCTCATCGTCTATACGATTGTCCTGTCGCGCTTCAAGCTTGCCAGGCAGCGCCGCCAGCCGATTGCATTCGTGCTGCTTTCGGTCATCTTTTTCGAGATGGTCCTGCACACGGGCGGATCGCTCCACTATCTCGACAAGAACGAGTACTTCGGCCTGCGTGAAGGTTATGCATACGGGACGACAGCCGAGGCGATCAGGAAGGCGTCCGACATGCTGCAAGAATCATCGGATGATGCTTTTTATCGAACGGAAATTGTACCTGACAAAACATCAAATGATCCGTTCCTGTACGGTTTTTACGGCTCGACCATATTTGCCTCAACGATGCGCAAGGATGGCGTCACCTTCTTTAAAAACATGGGGTATTCCAGCAATGCCATCAACAGCTATAAGTACGATGGTCAAACGATTCTGATGGACAGCCTTCTCGGCATCCGCTACCTGATTTACCGAGAACAGCCGAAAATCTCAGAGCAGGCGAGAACACTGACCTTGAAAAATGATGACGGCGGCGTCTACGTCTACGAGAACCGCCACGCGCTGCCGCTGGCCTATATGGTCGATCCGGCCGTACTGAGCTTCACCTCGCACGATCGCAGTCCGTTTGAAAATCAGACCAGTCTGCTCGAGGCCATGCTGCCCAATACGGAAGCCTGGCGTGTGCTGACGCCGGTCAGTATCGACCTGGGCCAGCATGTCGGCGGCGTACTGGGCCCGACAGAGACGCCGGGCGTCTACCATTTCGGCAAGGATCTGCCCGACCAGGAAGCGACCTTCTCAATCAGCTGGGATACGTCGAACGGTGCCAATACGTATCTCGGTGTTGATTTGCGCGGTCACAAGGGCCGGCATGCCGACATTTTGATTGACAACAATCGATTTACGGCACCGGTTCGACGCAGCGGTGTGATCGACCTCGGTTATGTGCCGGCAAATGCGAGTGTTACCGTCCATATCGTATTGGAAAGCGATGCGGCCAGCAGCGGTGAATTCGAGCTGTATGTCAGTCAGCTGTCCGTGCCCGATCTGGAACGCACAGTCGGCCTGCTGTGGCAGGACGCCATGTATGTACGGTCGCATCGTTCCACGCATATTGAAGGTACGGTCGATGCCGCAAAAGACGGCATGCTCTTCATCGCCATACCGTTCGATCCCGGCTGGACGATATCTGTGGACGGCAGTGCGGTTGAGATCACCGAAGTAGACAAGAGCATGATGGCCATCCCCGTATCGGCCGGTCAGCACGAGATTGTCATGCGCTTCAAACCGGACGGCTTCACGACCGGCCTTCTGGTCACGCTTGCCAGTTTTCTGGTATTTGCTCTGCTGCTCGTTGCCTTGCGGCTTTTTTGCCCTGTACTCGGCAGACGGAAAGCACAAAAACTCGCAAAGAAGCGGGCGGCAGATGGTTTAGCTGATTCACTGGATAGCGGCGCGTATGCAAATGATGCGATCGCTCCCGGCAAGCTGCCCGTCTACATCGAAGAATCGGAAGATTGAAAGGACTGAAAATGAGCAAGCGCGAGGACTATATTTCCTGGGATGAATATTTCATGGGAATCGCATTGCTCGCCGCAAGGCGCAGCAAGGATCCGAACACGCAGGTTGGCGCCTGTATCGTGAATGACCAGAACAAAATCGTAAGCATCGGCTACAACGGATTTCCGCGCGGCTGCGACGACGATCTGTTTCCGTGGGCAAGAGAAGGCCGCTACCTTGAAACCAAGTACCCGTATGTCACGCATGCCGAATTGAACGCCATCCTGAACAGCTCCGGTTTCAATCTGGAAGGCTGCAAAATATACGTGCCGCTGTTTCCCTGCAATGAGTGCAGCAAAGCGATCATTCAAAGCGGCATCCGGCACGTCTACTATCTTTCCGACAAATACAAAGACACAGATCCGGTGATTGCGTCCAAGCGTATGTTTGATGCCGCCGGCGTTGCCTATGAAGCGCTGACGACCGGTCTTTCAACGCTGACGCTGGATTACGACGCGGATCACGTTTAGGAAACAATTGTTCGCATTGATTGACTGCGAACAATTGTTCGGTTATACTCGGAACAACAAAAAGTTCGCGAGGATACCGATATGCCGTTGATCAATGCACTCCTTTTTCTCGTTCTGGCCGGCACAGGTCTCACCGGTTACGGGATGATGCGCCATTTTGAAAAGCTTGAAGCGAAGCGTTATGTTGAGTGGCAGGATCTGCTGGACGTTACTGAACCGGTACCGCTTCCGCAGGCGACCAACGTAAAGCCGCTCAGCGCGCGATACAGGAAAGCAGGATAATGCATGAACGAAAAAGCAGATGACAGGCAGATTTTATTTTTCCACCTGCCGCAGTGCCCGCACTGCTTGCGTGCACGTCAGCTGATGGCGGAGCTATTTGTCCGCCATCCGGAATATAAGGACATACCGATTCGCGAAGTCAATGAACTGAACGAGACGGCGATCGCGAACGCACACAATTATTATTTCGTGCCCTCATTCTTTGTCGGCGGGAAAAAGATATTTGAAGGCAGACCGTCCTACAAAAAGATTAAGAAGGTGTTCGAGGCGGCCGCGGATTAGCCTCCGCTTCTGCCTGTTCGAGGAGAAGTCGCATGTCCCTCATTTCTTTCGGTGTGAGCAGGCGATACGTGCCGGGTTTCAGATTTCCGAGCGTGACATGCATAATGCGAAGCCGCTGCAATTTCGTCACTTGAAGCCCTACCGCTTCGCACATGCGGCGGATCTGGCGATTTAGCCCCTGACGAAGAACGATTCGAAATGACCGGTTTCCGGTCATTTTTATTTTTACCGGCAGTGTCATCCGTCCGTCAAGCATGATGCCGCTTTCCATTTCGGCCAGCATGGCGCTGGTCGGCGGCCTGTCGACCGTAACTTCATATTCCTTTTCATGACCGTACTCCGCGCGCAAAATGCGATTCACGATATCACCGTCGTTGGTGAGGAGGATCAGCCCCTCCGAGTCACGATCGAGTCTGCCGACAGGAAAGATGCGTTCGGGGTAGTTGATGAAGGCAATAATGTTGTCCCGCCGTCGCAGATCTGTCGTGGTGGTGACGCCGACCGGTTTGTGGAACGCGAGATATACCAGTTCGCCTTTCGTTTTCGGCGTGATTCGCCTGCCGTTAATTTTGACCACATCACCAGCCTTAACGTCCGCGCCGACAGAAGCCGGCCTGTCATTCAGCGTGACGTTCCCGTCCGCAAGCAGCCGGTCGGCCTCACGGCGGCTGCAATAACCGCTTTTTGCGATGTACTGGTTGATTCTCATGGGGACTCCTCTGCGTCAATCGTGACCGGCATATCCTTGATGGCCGCATCGGCAGTCCGGACATGGACGGTAAAGATGGAACCTTCGCCCGGTTCGCTCTTGACAGACAGCGTTGCGTGAATCTGTCGCGCAATTTCACTGGCGATGGACAGACCGAGACCGGTGCCCGGTTCATTGTGAGCACGGTCGGCCTTGAAAAAACGGTCAAACACATGATCGATATCTTCCGGTGCTATGCCGACGCCGCTGTCGCGCACGCTGATCGCTGCCGTATCCGAATCCGCTTTGATGCCAAGCGTGATGTCGCCTCCTTTGGGCGTGAACTTGATCGCGTTGTCGACAAAGATGGCAATAATCTGTTCAAGCCAGTCGGGATCGCTCCAGACGTTCGGGCAGTCGGACATGGAACCGGGAGCGCTCAGGCTGACATCGTGTTCTTCTGCGACTGGCTGAAAACGCTGCAGCACATTCGAGATGATTGGCTCCAGCTGGACGATGCATAGTTCGGCACTGTCGTCTGTGGCCTGCAATCTGGACAATTCAAGCATGTCGTTGATCAGTCGGGAAAGACGCATCGTTTCCCGCAGCAGGATGGCGTAATAGCGCTTTTTGTCGTCTTCCTTGCGCACCATGTCTTCGGCCAGCGGCTCGAGCAATGCGCGCATGGCCGTGAGCGGCGTCCTCAGTTCGTGCGAAACGTTGGCAATATAGTCGCGGCGCGTCTGTTCCAGTCGTTCACTTTCCGTGATGTCCCGAAACAGTCCGACCGCTCCATCATGTGTGCCCCGTTCATTGATCAGGGGGGTGATCAGGCAGTAGATCTGACGGTGATCCTTGCTGATGACATGGGCGACGTCCTGTTTCATCGTCATGGCATCGTGGAAGAATTCATTCAGTTTTGTCGTCTGCAAGAATACGTCGGGTGAAAGCGGACGCGACATATCGGTCGTGACGCCAAACACATCCCAGACTTTCAAATTGCACTCGGTCACGAGGCCTTCCTTGTTAACGGCGATAATGCCTTCCGCAATACTGTTCAGTATCTGGCGCAGCCGATTTCGCTCGAATGTGAGCTGTGCAATCAGACTGGACAGTTCGCCGGCCAAGTGATTGACAGCCACGGCCAGATCATGGAATTCGCCGCTGGCCGATTCATCCGCCCGCTGCGAGAAGTCGCCGGCACTCATGGCCATGGCCACGCGGCGCACCGAGTGGAGCGGTTTCAGGATGCGCATGGTTGCGAGCATGATCGGTACGATCATGATGAGGAGGATCGCCAGCGATGATGTCAGCAGTGCCAGATTGAGGCTCAGAATGCCGGCGTTGATCTCCGACATCGGCTGTACAATGGCGAGCGATCCCGGGCCGTCCAGAGGCGCGCCAATCGGGACCACGACGAACAAAAACGCGCTGCTTTGTCCCTTGAATGATTTCGTAAAAACGACCGAATCCGCTTTTGCAAGCTGACGATCTGCATCGGAAACGGTGGAGACGATTTCCTGGCGGATCGACGTCATGCTGTCCGGAAGCGGCGTATGAAATATAAAAGGTGTATTGCGGCTGATGACAAACATCCAGTTGCCGAACATCTCGTTGGCGTAGCCCACCGTTTCGTGCACAAAGTTGTCAAGGGAGTCGTCGGTCAGACCGGCGCGATCAGCCAGAATATGCGCCAGCGGCTCGATTTCCCGCGCCTTCATATCCGTGAAAACAGGGCGGGCAATAAAGGCATACAAAATGGCCGTCAGAACAATCCAGAGAATCAGGGCGGCGGCGAGAAGCGTAAAGACGCGGCGGAAGAGGAGCGATGATCTCACGTGGACGCTTCGAATTTGTAACCGACGCCGTATACCGTAATCAGGCCGTAAACAGCATCTTTCTGATCAATCTTCTGGCGGATGCGCTTAATATGCGTGTCGACGGTGCGCGTATCGCCAAAATAGTCATAGCCCCATACTTTGGAAAGGATTTGTTCCCGGTCCATGACCTGTCCCGGATGTGAGGCGAGCAAATGCAGGATCTCCACTTCCTTCGGTGTGAACGGAACTTGTTCTCCGCCGACCTTGACGTGGTAATTGTCCAGATTGATTTCAAGTCCGGGAAAACGCAGCACGGAAGAGACGGTGCTGCTCTGATCGTTCATGCGGCGCAGCACAGCCTTGATCCGCGCAATGACCTCGCGCGGAGAGAATGGCTTGACAATGTAATCATCGGCGCCCAGTTCAAGCCCGAGAACCCGGTCGATCTCTTCACTTTTGGCCGTCAGCATGATCACCGGCACGGTCGATGTTTTGCGAATTTCCCGGATGACTTCGGTGCCGGACATTTTCGGCATCATCAGATCGAGAATGATCAGGTTCGGGTGTTCGCGCTCGAACATCCGGAGCGCCTGTTCGCCGTCAAATGCCGATGCGTGCGAAAAGTTCTCTGCATCAAGATAAAGTCCGAGGGATTCATGAACGACATTGTCATCGTCGCAGATCAGGATGTGAGATGTGGGCATATGGCATGATTCCTTTTGCTGGTTTAATATAAACCATTATAGCGCAAGCATTGCAGGGAAGACGCATGGCGGCGACACGCCGCGGAGGCACGATTGTTCATCAGTGACAACTGGCAGGATTACGAATTGATAGATTCGGGTAACGGCGAAAAACTCGAACGCTGGGGAAAGACGACCGTTGTCAGGCCGGAACCGGCAGCATTCTGGCCCCATGAACCATGGCCGGAAACGGACGCGTTCTACACGCGCTCCGGCACCGGCGGAGGCAAATGGACGCTGCGGCGGCCGCTTCCCGATAAATGGCGCATCGCCTACGGCTTGAAAAATGGCCCGAAACTGGTCTTCTCGCTTTCCAGCATGGGCTTCAAGCATACGGGCGTTTTTCCCGAGCAGGCCGCGAACTGGGACTATCTCTGCGCCGAGGTGATGCGCCTGAAGGAAAGCGGCAAATCACCGCGTCTCTTGAATCTGTTTGCCTACACAGGCGGTGCAACACTCGCGATGGCCGCTGCACATCCGGCGGAAATCGTGCACGTCGATGCGGCCAAAGGCATGCTGGGCAAGGCCAGGGACAACCTGAAGCTGAGCAGACTCGACGACGTCACCGTGCGATTTCTGGCCGACGACGCCGAAAAGTTTGTGAAGCGTGAAATCCGGCGGGGACGACGCTATGACGGTATTGTGCTGGACCCGCCCACGTATGGACGCGGACCGGGCGGCGAGATGTGGCGGCTCGAAGAGCATCTCTTTTTGCTGCTTTCCCAATTAAGTCAGCTGCTGCCGGATGCCGGTCCCGCGTTTGTGCTGCTGAATACGTACAGCGGGCTGACACCAGGCAATGCGGAGACATGCCTGAAACTCGCGCTGGCACAGCATGGCGGCACGTACGAGACGGATGAACTCGGCTTGCACGGCACGCTGCGCGGGATCCCGCTCAGCCTTGGATTGACGACACGATGGACGCGATAACGCTTCTGTACGAAGACAACCATATTCTTGTCTGCGTAAAGCCAATATTTATGCTTTCGCAGGCGGATCGCAGCGGCAAGCCGGACATCCTCAGCACACTGCAGCAGATGATCAAGGAACGTGACAAAAAGCCCGGCAATGTCTTTCTCGGACTGGTCCACCGGCTTGATATGCCGGTCGGCGGCGTCATGCTGTTCGCGAAAACGTCCAAGGCGGCAAAACGGCTGTCCGAACAGTTCCGCCAGAAGGATATTCAAAAATACTATCTGGCTGTGACGCACGGATCGCTGCCGGACGGCCCCGTTTACTGGAAAGACTTTCTCTCGGCCAAAACAAAAAACGGCCGCTATTATACGACGGACGAAGCACATGGCCGCCCGGCAGACCTCGTTGCTGCCAGTCTGGCAAAAGACCCCGACCGTGATTTGTCGCTTGCTCACATCAGGCTTCTCAGCGGACGGTCGCATCAGATCCGGCTGCAGTTTGCGTCGAGGGATTTCCCGCTGCTCGGCGATCGGCGCTACGGCCCGGACACCGCGCCGGATCTCGCCACCCCATCCATTGCCTTGTTTGCGGAGTGTCTGCATTTCACACATCCCGTAACAAAAGTACAGATGGAGATGCGAGCCGAACCGGTTGCCGCTGCCTTTCATCCTTTTCGCCAGCATCTCAGCCAGGCCGCTTTGCAGGTATCTGCCGACCGGCTTATGCAAATCCCTGAATAACAGCGGCAATCATGACCCGGCTGGTTTGCCTTGTACTTCATACTATGGTTATAATTTGTTCATCGAATCATCTAGTGGGAGGACTACATGGCAGAACTTAAGGGCTCAAAAACCGAGCAGAATCTGATGAAAGCATTTGCCGGCGAATCGCAGGCGAGAAACCGTTACACGTATTATGCGGGCGTTGCCAATAAGGAAGGTTATCGGCAAATCGAAGGCATCTTTATTGAGACCGCCGAGCAGGAGCGTGAACACGCCAAGGTTTTCTTCAAGCATCTCGTTGAAGGACTTGGCGCCAATACACCGGAAATGGTCGAGTTTACGGCAGGATATCCGGTCGCGCTGGGCAATACGGCCGAGAACCTCAGAAGCGCCGCCGCCGGCGAGCGTGAAGAATGGTCCGATCTTTACAAGAACTTCGGACAGGCTGCAGCCGAAGAAGGCTTTGACAAAGTGGCCGAATCGTTCAAGCACATAGCCGAAGTGGAAAAATACCATGAAGAGCGCTACAACTATTTCGCCGAGCTCGTGGAAACCGGTTCTGTTTTCAAACGAGATGAAGTCGTCGTCTGGAAATGCCGCAACTGCGGTTACCTCGCTGAAGGCCAGGAAGCCCCGCGCGTTTGCCCGGCCTGCAAACACGGCCAGGCACATTTTGAACAGTACGTCGCATTGAAGTAAACGAAAACATGACAGCATTTAAAAAGGGCACGCTCGTGCCCTTTTTTGATGTGCGCTGCCGCTCCGAATCTGATGCCGTTTCCAGCATCAGTCATGAATATCTACAACTTCACCCTGATGCTTGTAAATTGAATGGGACGGCACATAGCCTCGCACAAGCGAGAGGGGGTACACCCGTGTGCCTTTGCCGATGACGCTGCCCGGTGCCAGAACCGAGTTGCAGCCGATGTCGGCACCGTCGCCGACGATGGCGCCAAACTTGCGCAAGCCGGTTTCCAGGCGCTCGTCGCCGAGACGCACGACGATGTTGGACTTGTCGGCTTTCAAATTCGAGACGATCGAACCGGCGCCGAGATGGGCGCCGACACCAAGAATCGCGTCTCCCACATAGTTGTAGTGCGGGACCTGGCAGCGGGCGATCAGGACGCTGTTCTTGATCTCCGATGAATTGCCGACAACGCAGTGTTTGCCGATCAGGGCGTTGCCGCGGATGAATGCATTGTGCCGGATTTCGGTGTCGGCATCGATGATTGCCGGTCCGATAAGACATGCGCTCCGGGCAAGCTGAACGCTTTTGTGGACAAAAACGCGGTCAGCAACCTCGTTGAAGTCGGAAAGATCGATTGTAGATATCAATTGAATGATATATTGACCGATCAGCGGCAAGGCTTCCCATGGGTAACGCACGTTTGCAAGCAAGCCTTTCGCAAGCGTGTCCTCTGTGGTCAACAAGCTGTTTGTTTGCAATGCTTCCATGCTGTCCTCCGCAAGACCGCATCCGGCCGTCTGAATAATGGTCGAGGTGAAGGGACTCGAACCCCCGACATCTTGCTCCCAAAGCAAGCGCGCTAGCCAACTGCGCTACACCTCGATGTCGGCACATTGTAAGCTCACTTCGAAAAGCTTGTCAATTTTTTGAAAATGACAAATTGATGGATGGCCTCACCGGATCATTATGTTATTATCGATTAAGGAACCTACGCCTGTAAATCTTGTTAATGAGAGACCTGAAGGTCCAGTTTATATAATGAACAATGCACGTACACAACTTGGCCTCGACTTGCCAGTCGTCGGGACGAACATTGAATTATTGCCTGTAGAGGGAGAACACCTCCCTGCGTTCAAACCTTTTTTTAAGGATGAGGCGGCACTTTACTATTATTTGCCGGGTACGCTGAAGACGTATGACGAACGGGCACTCAGCGAGTTGTTCAAGGATTGGAACAACGGCGACACAGATGTTCTCCTGACGATTTCAAAAGACAAAAAGCCAATCGGGTTGATCAGTATTGACCAGATCGACCGCGACAACAAAAATGCCGAACTCGGCATTGCGCTGACAGACCCGGAAAGCCGGGGAAAAGGCCTGGCAAAGGCCGCGATCAGGTTGTTGACGGAGCACTTACTAAAACAGAACCGGCTCCACCGGCTATATGCGCGCGTGGCGGTCGGAAACCATCGTTCCAGGCACCTCTTTGAAGTGTCAGGCTTTCGCTATGAGGGCACCCTCCGTGACGCGATGCTGCGGCCGGACGGGTATCTGGACATGGATGTTCTCGGCAAGGTGGGCGATTAAGCGGTTCCGGTCCAGTATGGGCGGCGATGTCCGCCAGACGACCGGAGGCATAGATGATACGAACAACCATAACTGCTCATATACCATCCGCTTCGCTGAAGGAGTTGACTTTTCAGATCAACGATCGCAGCCTGGGCGGTTTGGCGTTGCAAAGACAGCATAACTACGTGATGACCGGAAACCGTCGTGTACAGATGGTCACCGGCATCATGACAGACCGCAAGCGGCCGAACGCCATTGCGGAAGATAAGCATCAGCTGCGGCTTTGGGAGAGCTGCTTTCGGGAACTGCAGACGGGCGGGCTCGCCGTTTTCCCGTCAGCCGCAGAGCGTGAACATTTGCGTGCCGATTTTCTGATCCTCATCGATGAGGCGCGCTTTGTCTGTTACACAGCACCCCGTTTCGGCCTCTACCTGAACCGGGCCGGCCGCCTGTTCCGTGTGCAGCCGATCGACATGCCGGCAGGTGCACCTCGTTTTTTTGGTCTCGACTTGTACTCGTTCGATATCGAAGCCGGCGACAATGTGCTTGTGCTCGCTCCCGAATTCGTTGATCTCTTCGATGCCGGCGAGTTAATCGAAACCTTTTCAGCCCTGCGCCAAGTATCGACGGTCATGGCCAAGCTTTCGGATCTCGCGGAGACATACGGCGAAGGTCTGGTCAAACCCTGGCTGGCCTTTCACATCCAGCGGACACAGGAAGATCAGTCGACGGACGGACTTGGACTCAAATCGAAGCGTCAGTTTCCGGGCAATCTGCCGAAATCAAAGGTTGTGCGGCTGGAAAACGGCAACATTTTTATCCCCGTTAAAGCGGCTCCGCCGGAACCGAAGCAAAAACCGTCAGACAAGATCCATCTGGTCGAGCCGGAGCCGACTCAAATCAGGCTGGAATCAAAGAACGGATCGTATCCCTCGGGAAGCCGCACGCTCGCTGAAAGTGAACGCGGAACGACCCGGCTCGACCGCTTGAAAACGAAGGACATGGCGTCGTTCGGACGTGACGGAGGCGGTCTCGTCAAACGGCTGATGAATCTTTTCCCGGGACAGGTACTGCTGTCACGCATTGTCTTTTTTGCCCTTCTGCTGCTCTTATTGCTCTTGGTGGCCGCAGGCGGCCGTGCGCTCATCGCGCGAAACCGAAGGCAGACGGCCACGACGGCTCCCACGGTTCTGGTGGTAACGCCCGAAAGCGGTGAAAGCGTTGTGACGCTCAGTACCGATTATGAGATTGAATGGGAAGTCGACGTCAATTCGCTCACGGTCTACCATGAGGGCGGCGGCGGGCGCCTGCTCGGCACTGTCAAGCGCGGCGACCTGATCTGGAAACTGAGCGAACCTGTCGACGGCTGGGTGCTGATCCGTCTCGAAGACGGGCGTATCGGCTATGTTTACGCGGCCATGGTGGGACACTAGAAGAAAAAAAAGGGCCGCTCCCCGAGCAACCCGTAAAAAGGGAAGACGGGCATATTTGGCGAGCATAGCAGGACTCGAACCTGCGACCCACAGCTTAGAAGGCTGTTGCTCTGTCCAGCTGAGCTATATGCCCGTTTTGCCCGTCATTTCAAAGTGGAGCGGATGAAGAGAATCGAACTCTCACGGTCAGCTTGGAAGGCTGATGTTCTACCATTAAACTACACCCGCATGTGTCACCCGTTCGGCTGACAAGGGCCATTGTATCACGTGTCCGGCATTTGTCAAAAGGCGAAATGGCTCGCGTTGTCATGCGGCTCAGCCGGCATCCGCTTGACCACGGCCCGCGTGCGTGTGACAATCTTACGTTGAACGGAGGGGCAATGGCCAAAAAACTATACGGCAACGAAAGCATAACGTCACTGAAGGGCGCCGACCGCGTGCGGAAACGTCCCGGTGTCATATTTGGCTCTGACGATCTGGCCGGATGCTTTCAAGCCTTTTTTGAAATTCTTTCCAACTCAATTGATGAGGCAAGAGAGGGCTACGGGAAAACGATAAAAATCACGCGCTTTGCAGACCATTCGATTCAGGTCGAAGACGAAGCCCGCGGTATCCCGCTGGACTACAACCCGCGTGAGAAGCGGTTTAATTGGGAACTCGTGTTCTGTGAACTGTATGCCGGCGGCAAATATTACAACACGGAAGGCGGACACTACGCTTACAGTTTAGGTCTAAATGGATTGGGTGCCTGTGCCACCCAATATGCATCGGCGTGGTATGATGTCACCGTCTGGCGCGACGGGCAGAAATACACGCTTCATTTCGAAAAGGGCGAGAATATCGGAGGCCTGCGGCAGGAGCCATTCAAAGGCAGGCGCACGGGAACGACGCAGCGGTTTATGCCGGATCTTGAAGTCTTCACGGAAATCGCCATCCCAAAAGAATGGTTTGAGCGCGTCTTGAAGCAGCAGGCCATTGTCAATGCCGGCATTACGTTCGAATTCAGCGACAAGCTGGACGACACGCAGCAGGCATTTTGCTATCCGGACGGCGTCCTCGGGTATGTCGCAGAATTGTCGGACGAGAATCGGCTTTCCAAGCCTTTCCTGATCAAGGGAGAGGGAACGGGGCGGGACCGCAAGGACAAGGATGACTACAATGTACTTGCAGAAATCGCGTTTGCCTTCTCCGGCCGCACGTCACAGATCACCTATTTTCACAATTCGTCCTGGCTTGAGCACGGCGGATCGCCGGACCGGGCCGTGCGCAGCGCCCTTCTGTCGGAAGTGGACCGCTGGATCAAAGCAGCGGGAAAATACAAGGCGAACGAGAGCAAAATAACGTTTCAGGATATCGAAGACAGTCTGATTCTGATCTCCAGTTCGTTTTCGACAGTCACCTCCTATGCGAACCAGACAAAGAAAGCAATCAGCAATCGATACATACAAGAATTCATGACTGAATTGATAAGAAGCTCGCTTGAAATCTGGTTTATTGAGCATCAGCAGGAGGGATTGAAGGTTATCGACCAGATCCTGATCAACAAGCGGAGCCGCGAAAGTGCAGAGAAGCAGCGTCTCAATTTGAAAAAGAAATTGATGGGCAGCACCGATTTCACGAACCGGGTTGGCAACTTCGTCGATTGCCGCAGCAAGGACATCGAACAGCGCGAGCTTTACATCGTTGAGGGCAATTCGGCGCTGGGATCCGTAAAAATGGCACGTGACGCTGAGTTTCAGGCTGTCATTCCGCTTCGCGGCAAGATTCTGAACTGTCTTAAGGCGGACTATGCCGCCATATTCAAAAATCAGATCATCGTCGATCTGGTGCGCATCATGGGCTGCGGTGTGGAAATCGGCGGCAAGCACATGAAGGACATACCTGGATTTTCACTCGACAATTTGCGTTTCGGAAAAATCATCATATGCACGGATGCCGATGTTGACGGCTTTCAAATAAGGACACTGATTCTTGCCATGTTCTACCGGCTGATGCCGAGCCTGATCGCAGCCGGCAAAGTTTTTATTGCAGAATCACCGCTCTATGAAATCACGCATGCCACGAGGCAGCTGGAACAAACGCATTTTGCCTACAATGAATCGGAAAAGGCCAAAATTCTGGCAGGGCTTGGCGAGGGACGGATAAAGCTGCAGCGCTCCAAGGGGCTCGGGGAAAATGAGCCGGAGATGATGTGGCAGACGACCATGAATCCGGAAACGAGACGCCTGATTGCGGTGATGCCGGAAGCGGAAGGACCGATGAAAGACATGTTTGATGTCCTGCTGGGAGACGATCTGGCCGGACGCAAACGCTATATTGAATTGCACGGACGCGACTACCTGGGAGATCTTGATGTCCTCTAAAAAGCGAAAAAAATCTGATATCGCTGCGCCAGAATCACGGCAGGCTGCGGCGGTCACGCTGCAGCCCATCACGGAAACGCTGCGCGAGAATTACATGCCGTATGCGATGAGTGTGATCGTTTCGCGGGCCATCCCGGAAATTGACGGCTTCAAGCCGTCGCATCGCAAATTGCTCTATACCATGTATCGCATGAAGCTGCTCGGCGGAGCGCGCGCCAAATCGGCCGATGTGGTCGGACAGACGATGGCGTTGAATCCGCACGGCGACCAGGCGATATACGAAACGCTGGTGCGACTGACGCGCGGCAACGGTGCGCTCATTCACCCCTGGATCGATTCCAAAGGGAATTTCGGACGCATCTACTCGCGCGACATGCAGTATGCGGCCGCCCGCTACACCGAAGTGCGCCTCGATGCCAGCGCTGAACTGCTGTTTGCCGGACTGAACCGGGACAGCGTCGATTTTGTCGACAATTACAGCGGCACGATGAAGGAGCCGGTCCTGCTTCCCGTTCAGTTTCCGACGGTACTTGTGAATGCGAATCAGGGGATTGCGGTCGGCATGGCAAGCAACATCTGTTCCTTCAACCTGAAGGAAGTCTGCGAGGCGACAGCCGCACTGATCGATGATGCCGATGCCGACCTGCTGAAGTGGATGCCAGCGCCTGATTTTTCCACGGGAGGGCGGCTCCTTTATGACGAAGACGACATGCGCCGCGTGTATGAAACGGGGCGCGGCACATTCCAGCTGCGCGCCGTGTTTTCGATCGACAAGAAAGCGCAGCGCATTCTGGTCACTGAAATTCCGTATACGACAACCATTGAAGCGATTATCGAGGAGATCACGGCGCTGGCCAAGTCAGGCAAAATTCGCGATCTGTCCGATGTGCGCGACGAGACGGACCTGAATGGTCTGTCGATCAGTCTGGAGTACAAGCGCGGCGTTGATCCTGAGCTCCTGATGCAAAAACTGCTCAGGATGACATCACTTCAAAGCGGGTTTTCGGCGAATTTCAATGTGCTGATCGAGGATACGCCGAAAGTGCTCGGTGTCCGCGAAATCATGCAGTCCTGGCTCGCCTGGAGGCGCACGTGCGTGCGCCGTGAGGCGGATCACCGCAGGGCAGAACTGGAGGACCGGCTGCATTTGCTGAACGGGCTTCAGCTGATCATGCTTGATATTGATCTGGCCATCGCCATCATCCGCAAAACCGAACGCGAAAAGGAAGTCGTCCCGCGGCTCATGGCGGGATTTCAGATCGATGAGCGGCAGGCAGAATTTGTGGCTGAGATCCGGCTCAGGCAGCTGAACCGTGAAGTTTTGCTGAAGCGCACGTCGGAGATCTCGGATCTGGAAAAGGAGATTGATTCGCTCCGCCAGCTGGCGGCAAGCAAGCGGCGAATCGATCGGAAGATCAGGGGTGAACTGCTCGACATTGCGAAAAAGTACGGACGCGAGCGCAAGACGATTCTGATTGACAAAGAAGAGCTGAAGACATTCACGAAGCAGGATCTGATCGAGGACTACAACGTCCGTGTCTACTTGACGGATGAGGGCTATCTGAAAAAACTGGCGCTCACGTCGCTGCGCACCGGTGCCGATCTGAAGCTGAAGGAAGGCGACCGCATTCGCCTGGAATATGAAGCGACCAACAAGACAGAGGTGCTGTTTATCAGCAACCGGGCGAATGCATACCGCCTGGCGCTATACGATGTAGTTGACCACAAGCCCTCTGAGTTCGGCGAGTACACCCCGAATCTGCTGGAGCTTGATCCAGGCGAAAAGATTGAATTTATGCTGCCTCTGGATGACCGATATCAGGGGCATCTGCTGTTTTGCTTTGAAAACGGCAAGGCGCTGCGCGTGCCGCTCGACCGCTACGAGACAAAGTCCAACCGCCGCAAACTGGTATCAGCTTATTCCGATAAATCGCCGCTGGCGTACGCCGACTTTGTCGGCAGCGAACCTTATGATCTGGCATTTGTATCGACCAACGGCAAGCTCGCCGTCCTCTCGACCGACCTGATTCCGGAAAAGGTGACCCGCACGTCACAGGGCGTTCAAATGATGCGCCTGAGCAAAGGTCATGAGGTGCAGCTGGTGAGACGTGCCGCATCATTCGAACGGCTGAAAGCACAATCATTCAGGGTGAAGAAGGTGCCGGCGGCCGGCCGTCCCGTCAAGGATGCGTTGCTGGAGTCGAGGCAGCTTGCCTTCGACGACGAGCATGAATAGTATTCACCGGCTGCGGCGACCGCTCGTCATCCTTTTGGTCGTCATCCTGCTGACGGGCATCGCGGCCGTCTATGTCGCCACCAGAATCTACTGGCGGCCGCTTGTCACCGAAGCGGCATTCGAAACGGCTTATGCCGCCGGTGACCGGGCCGGCGTGGTCGACTTGTATCAATTAGCTCTGGAAGAGCGAAATCAGGCACCGGAAGGATCGGAACGGCAGATTCAGGCCGACGCCGTGGCGGATCTCGTGGAGAAAACGATCGCCTCGGAAGCGGCTTCACGTTTCGACAAGATAGCAAACGGTGCCGTTTTGAGCGCTGATGACCGCGACTTCTTCACGATATTTGACACTCTCAGCACCAATGCGCTGCTGGATGCTTTCGTTGCTTATACCTATAAGTATCTCAGCGGCAGCTACAGCGATGAGGAAATGCGGCACATGCTTGATGAGACGCTTCAGATTGACGTCGTTTACCAGACGTACGGACGTGTCGAAAATGAGCATGACGCCATGATTGCGGCCAGGCCGAAAATAGCTGAGGCTGAAGCCCTTATGGCGGCTTCCAGCTGGCTTGATGCGACCAGAAAGTGGGAACAGCTTCAAAATGACCGCAGCATGTCCCATTTCACGCTTGGCTATATTGAAGCACGCGCAGAAGAGGCGCGGGAAAATCTGCTTTCTGAGACGATTCGCAATGTGTCGTTTCTGCTGGAACAGCAGAAGTACTATTCGGCGAGAGAGCTGCTGAATGTTATTCTGCCGATTTTTCCGTACGACGCCGAACTCCTGAATTTCAACGTGGAAGCCGACGCTCATCTGCCGAAATCCTTTTCGACATGGGATCTGCCGGTCGATCACATCGCTGTAAGACCCTTGATTGCCGACGCCGAAAAGGCATTTGCGGGCAACCGCTATGCCGAGGCGAATGACCGTTTTCTGCTTTTGGCAGGTGAGTTTCAGGCGATGCTGAAAGCGCTCTACGACAACGGCTATGTGCTGGTCTCGGACGACGCCTTTATCACCGCTGGCGGAAAATTCAAAGCCTTCAGCATTCCCGAGGGGAAGAAACCGCTGGTGCTCGTCTTTGACAGCTTCCATTTTGCGGCGACGCGCTCGCTGGCCGGCACGATTGACCGCCTTGTTCTGGACGGTGAAGACGGCGTCACCGGTGCCCTGATCGGTGATGACGGGGCGGTGCAGCCGATCAAGGACGGTGATGCCGTATCCATTTTGGAAGCGTTTATTCGGGACTATCCGGATTTTTCGTTCAACGGTGCGAAAGCAACGATCGCCGTCACCGGGCAGTACGGTTTGTTCGGCTACGTCCTCAATCCGGCGCAGGCCATTTTGAAAAACGAACAGCGCGCGATGAACGGGATGGCCCCGGTTTTGCTTAATGATGAACAGATTGAGGCGGAGCGGACGGATGCAAAAGCGGTGGCAGACCGTCTGCGTCTCATGGGCTATCAGTTTGCATCGAACACGTATGGCGATTTAAATTTGCCAGACGTCACGGTCGATGCAATCCGGGAAGACGACCAGTTATTCAAGGCGGTTCTGGGACCATTTCTGGGCGAACTGAGAACCTTTTCCTATCCGGGCGGACGCCATGTCAATACCGTTTCGGAAAAAACGTCCCTGCTCGTCCAGCTCGGGTACTCAAGGCTGCTTGCACACGGGACCATCGCCTACTTTGCTTACGGCGACGGCTATACCCACATGGATATGAATCTGGCGGGCGGCGATGCGCTTAGAAATCCGACGGCCACGCGCTTTGACCGTTATTTTGACACGAGTCGCATAATCGATTACGCGAAACGGCCGTGACTCAATGGCAATCTGCGAAAAATTCGGCGTACAGTGCCGGAACGGCTCGTTCCCGCTCCGCTTCTGACATCATGAAGAGAATCGATATTTCATAGTAGTCCTGCAGCATGACCTCTACCGATATCCGCTGCTTGGCCAAGGCTTCGGCTGCTCGTGACACGACCGTAATGCTGTCCAGCATGCCTTCGCCGACAAGCATGACGGACGACAGGTTTCTGGCGACAACAGGGGCAACAAAGCCGAGGGCCTTCAGCTGCGAAAGGACGCGCTCTTCCTTCTCCGGCGGGAAATTGACTTCCCTGACAACGATGCTGACGGAGTCTATGCCCGTTGGCGCGTGCTCGACGGAGACGCCCTCATCGGCAAATACGTTAAGGATGGATGCCAGAATCCCGACCTGATGGTTGATCAGGACTTTGCGCAGACTGATGGCGCAGAAGTGGTCGGCTGCGGCTATGCCGGTCACAGGGTGCGTGATGTGGCCGCGGTCGGCGACAATGCGCGTGCCGACCCCCTGCGGTTTGTTCGTATTTTTGACGGCGATCGGGATTTTTTTCAGAAACACCGGCTGCAGTGCCTCAGGATGGACGATTGTAAAGCCGATGTAGGCGAGCTCACGCATTTCGCGGTAACTCATTTCATGGATCGGACACGGATTTGGCACCAGGTTAGGATTGACCGCATAAACGTGGTCCACATCTGACCAGTTTTCGTAGAGTTCAGCATCGACCGCAGCTGTCACAACCGAACCGGAGATATCCGATCCGCCGCGGGAAAACGTCAGAATGTGACCGTTTTCATCGCCGCCGTAAAAGCCGGGAAAGACGATTATTTCGCGGTCCTTTCGCGGCAGCAGCGACAGAGCCAGTGCGGCATAGCTGCGTTCATCAATCACGGTGTGGCCGCGTTCAAGATGGAGCAGGAGTCCATGTGAAACCGGGTCGGCAAAACGGGCATCGCGTCCCAGGCTGCGCAGATACTGCACCATGATGCGGGCGGAACACGTTTCGCCGAACGCCACGATCTGGTCGTAAAATTCGCGCCGGGGCAGATCGCGGCGCAGCAGGCGGGCGGCAAGTGTCTGGTTCAGCGAATGCGCGATCTCGAGCTTCAAGCCGAGATCCAGAACCATGGCGACAAGCCTGTCCCTGACTGCCGCCATGACAGCTTCCGTGTCGAGACGGCTGTAGGCAAGCTCGGCCAGCTGGAATAAAAGGTCTGTAACCTTCGTGTCAGCGGAAAAACGCTTGCCGGGTGCCGATACGACCATGATACCGCGTCGCGGGTCGCTCATCATGATGGCAGCGGCCTTGTCGATTTGAACGGCATCAGCGAGTGAAGTGCCCCCGAATTTACAGACGATCATGGACTTTCCTCATGAAGCGCATGATACAATACGGCCATGCCGGATACAACCGAAAATGAACGCCGCCCCAACAGATCAGTGATGTTCCCTCAGTGGCTGCCGGCTTACCGGACCGATGATTTGCGGCTGGTGGACTGGCCCCGGTTCGCTCAGGCGGGTATCCGCCTGATCGCGGTTGATCTCGACAATACGCTCGCCGTTCACGGCAGCGACAAGCCGGACCGCTATGCGCGCGAAGCCGTTGCCGTCATGCAGCGTGCCGGGCTGGCGGTTTGCCTTTACTCGAATGCAGCCCTGAACCGAGATCAAAGGTTCGCCGAAGCGCTCGGGATCGACGCAGTGCCCGGCGTCTCCAAGCCGGATCCGGCTGCCTTGTCCGCCGAGCTGAAGCGGAGGGGGCTTCAGGCGAAAGAGGTTCTCGTGGCGGGCGATCAGCTGTTTACCGATGTCTGGTCGGCAAATCGGCTTGGTGTGCGCGCCTTGCTGGTCAGCCGGCGGGACAGGCATGAGCTCGTGACGATTCGGCTGAAGCGCGCCGGCGAAGCGATCGTCACGTGGCTTGACCGGAAGGGGCATGCCGGTGTACCTGCAGCACCGGCCGTTTCCGTTTACATGCCCCGGCAAATGCCGTAAACTGAGGATCGATTACGGTTGCCATGCAGCCGTTCAACGAGGAGGATACATATGATCAGTGCGGGAGATTTCCGCAATGGAATAACGTTCGAGATGGATGGGCAATTATTTCAGGTGGTCGAGTTTCAGCATGTTAAGCCGGGCAAAGGTGCCGCGTTCGTCCGCACCAAATACCGGAACGTCAAGACTGGCAGTGTGGTGGAGCGTTCGTTCAACCCGTCGGAAAAGTTTGAGCAGGCTCAGCTGGAGCGGCGCGACATGTCCTATCTGTATCAGGACGGCGATCTGTACTATTTCATGGATACGGAAACGTACGAGCAGCTGCCGTTCACGACAGACATGCTGGAAGGCGTGCTGCCGTACCTGAAAGAAGGAACGGTCTGCAAGATCCTGTCTTACAAGAGCGACATCATCAACGTTGAACCGCCGATTTTTGTTGAACTTGAAATCGTCGAAACCGAGCCGGCAGTGCGCGGCGACACCGCCAACAATGCGAGCAAGAATGCGACGCTGGAAACGGGACATGTCGTAAAAGTTCCCCTCTTTATCGAACAGGGCGAGATTATTCGCATTGATACACGCACCGGACAGTACATGGAGCGTGCCTGACCCATATGGACGGCGAACGCGGCGATTGGTCGATCCGGGGTGAACGCACCATGTCCCGCGGATTTGTGGCACAATATGCCGCTGAGGCGGCGCTCGCAACCGAGGGTGTCCGCTCACTGGCTCCCGGTGTGGTGGCCACGCTGAAGGAAGCGTTCGGCTACGAGCATGAAGGCAACGGCGTTCTGGTGTCATTCTCCGATGAGGCGCGTCATGCCGTGGAGATGACAGTCTATCCGAACGTGCGGTTCGGCCTCGTCATACCGGACGTGGCCTGGCACATTCAGGAAAACGTCAAGCGAGATGTCGAGCGTTTTACGGGCCTTGAAGTTGATGCCGTCAACGTGCACGTCATGGGCGTGGAAATGGATGAAGAAGTAATATGAATGCATTGACCAGAACCTTGATCCTGTTTATGGCTTTTCTACTCGGGGTCGTTTTTTTGTTTATCCTCACGATCGGGGTGTCGCCCAGCGTGCTGACCGGTGTTCTGGATTGGATCGGAAAACTGGGCGAACGTCCGGGTGATCGCCTGATTGCCATCATTATCGGTGGCGTGGGTCTGCTCGGCTTTCTTGTTTTGTTCGCCTTCATCCTCTTTACAGGGCGGCTGCGCAAGGCAAGACTTCAGAAAAACGAGATCGGTGACATCAATATCGGCGTCGGTGCGATTGAAAGCATTGCACTGAATGCCGCCAAAGCGTCGCAATCCGGCGTCAAGTTTGCGAAAGCGGCCATCGGCGCGATCAGCGGGGACAAGCTGTCGATCCGCATGACGATTATGACGTATCCGGATGTGGAACTGCCGGTCATGATGGCCAGGGTTCAGGAACGCGTCAAAAAAGATGTGGAAAAATACACCGGCATTGAAGTGGCCGAAGTGCCCGTGCGCATTAATAAGGTGGAAGCCATGGCCACGCGTGTGGAGCGCTGATGCGGCCGCTTAAACACATGCTTGCGGCGATCGGCGACCGGCTCAGTTCACAGAATCCCGGTCTGGTCGGGGCATCGCTTGCCCTGCTGCTGGCGCTGCTTTGGGTCACATTCGGCTTTTTCCGCATGCTGTTTGTGGTAGCCGCGACACTGGGAGGTTACTACATCGGTATCCGCTGGTTCAGCGATCGCGAGAAAATCAAGACGCTGCTGGACCGCATATTTCCACCGGGGTTATTTCGCTGATGGGCAGACGCAGAGCAAGAGAGCTGGCCTTCATGCTGCTTTACAGCTATGAAGTGCAAAAGGACGACCACGAGTCGCAGCGACAGCTTTTTGTCGCGGAAAATAATCTGGCGGACGACGATCTGACATACTTTGACCGTTTGCTGGACGGGGTTTCAGAACATGTGGCGGCAATCGATGAGCGAATTGCCCCCACACTGAACAAATGGGACATCACGCGGCTGCCCCTGATCGACCTGACGATTCTCAGAATCGGGACGTTTGAGATGTGTTATGCCGACGATGTGCCGAGGGCGGCGTCGATCAACGAATGTGTCGTGCTGGCCAAAAAATACTCGAATGACGAGTCGCGTGCGTACATCAACGCGGTGCTCGGCACGATTTACCGTACGCTCAATCCGGAACAGACGCCGGATGAAACGGTTTTCGACGAGGATACCTGATGGCTGTCGAGCCACGGTCTGTCAGCTGGCTGAACCGCTATGTGGCCAGAAGGCTCGGAGACGATCCGGTGCTTTCCGATCTGGCTGTGGTGGGTGAGATCTCGGGTGGCAAACTGTATCCGTCCGGCCATTATTATTTCACGCTGAAAGACCAGGATGCGCAGGTTTCCTGCGTTTTTTTCGGTTTGGCGAGACAGCGGCTCGCGTTTCGGCCGGAAAACGGGATGAAGGTTTTGTGTTATGCCCGTGCCGGCCTGTATCAGAAAGACGGCCGATTTCAATTGACCGTCGTACGCATCGAAGAGGAAGGCATTGGTGATCTCCACCGACGCTTTCTTGAGACGAAAGAGCGTCTCGAAAAAGAAGGCCTTTTTGCAGCTGAACGAAAAAAGGAGATCCCGGTCTGGCCTGCGCGCATCGGGGTTGTGACCTCCATGTCCGGTGCGGTGCTGTCGGATATTCTGTTTGTACTGCGGAAAAACGCCCCGTCGTTTGATCTGCTGCTCTATCCGGCAGCGGTGCAGGGTGCCGATGCGCCGGCACAGATTGCCGGTGCAGTGAGGCAGGCGAATCGTGACAAAAAGGTCGACGTTCTGATCGTGGGCCGGGGCGGCGGATCGTTTGAAGATCTGTTTGCGTTCAACGAGGAAATTGTTGTACGCGCTGTCTTTGATTCAGAGATTCCCGTGATTTCGGCTGTCGGCCACGAAACGGATATCACGCTGATCGATTTTGCCGCAGATTTGCGTATGCCGACGCCATCGGCAGCGGCTGCCCGCGTCATGCCCAGCCGGGCTGAGCTGGCGGCCGCGCTGGCGCACGCGGTCAGGCGAATGGAAACGGCTTTTGCCGTCAATCGCGGCGAAAAAAGACGTCGTCTGGCAGAATGGCTCAGGCGGGCAGCCGGGCGCCACCCGTCGCGAGTGCTGGAACATCGCCAGCAGGCGCTTGATCTCGCCGCGGCATCTCTCAAGGGGCAGATGCAGAGGGGGCAGGAGGAACGCCGGCGCGAACTCGATCGCGTGACGGAGCAGATTGGCAGAGCGATGAAGGCAACGATGCTGCGCACGGGCATGACCTTGAGTCACGCCATCGGCCGGCTCGGATCGCTTAATCCGGAGGCGATTCTGGGACGCGGTTATGCGTATGTGACAGACAGAGAAGGCCGGCTCGTTCCGGGGGCTGCAAAGACAGCTGCCGGTGCGCAGCTTCAGGTGCATTTCCATGACGGGAAGGCCGACGTCACCGTCGATCGCGTATCCGTGGAAGAAAGGATTAACTGACAATGGTTGACAAACAGCAGACTTATGAAGAAGCCGTGCAGCGCCTGGAACAGATCGCCGCCGAATTGGAAAAAGGCGAACTGGGGCTGGCGGAACAGCTTGCATTTTATGAAGAAGGCATGGCACTCGCCAAGCGTTGCCAAGCGGAGCTGGAGCAGGTTGAAGAGCGCCTGCGCCGTCTGACCGAAGACGGTCAGGAGGTATCGCTCGATGACCGCTGAACAGTCGCCTGATTCACTGAAAGCATACATTGACGAGCACCTGCCGGCTTTTTTGCCTGCGATTGCAAAAGCGGACGGCGGCACGGCTGCCGAGGCGGCAGCGTACAGCCTGGCCGTCGGCGGAAAGCGGATTCGCCCCGTGCTGCTGCTCGCGACGGCGCAGATGTGCGGTGTTGCAAAGGCAGAGGCTTTGCCGTTTGCCGCTGCGGTTGAAATGATCCACACATACTCCCTGATTCACGACGATCTGCCGGCGATGGACAATGATCTGCTGCGCCGGGGCCGGCCGTCCTGCCATGCTGCCTTCGGCGAGGCCAATGCCATTTTAGCCGGAGACGGTTTGCTCAATCTCGCTTACGAAACCCTTTTTGAGGCACTCGTCGTCAAGTCAACACCGGAAAGACTTGCGGCTGCGGCAGAATTGGCCCGCGCTGCCGGCTTTCGCGGCATGGTTGGCGGTCAGTGTCTCGACCTTTCCGAGTCGCTGCACGAGGAGCCGGATAAAGCCTTGTATGCGATTCAGCGTAAAAAAACGGGGGCTCTGATCAGGGCCGCGGTACTCGCGGGCGCACGCTTAGGCGCTGCCGGCGATGATGTCAGCGGACAACTGACGGATTTTGCCGACGCACTCGGTTTGTCGTTTCAGATCAAGGACGATCTGCTCGATGTTCAGTCGACAAGCGGGACACTTGGGAAAACAACCGGCAAAGATGCGCGCGACGGAAAACTGACCTTCGTGACCCGGTACGGCGGCCGGGAGGCCGAACGCATCTTTGCCGCCGAAATGGCGCGTGCCCGGGCGGCACTCAGCGAACTGGAAGCGGGCGGACTTTTTGTCACGACACTGAGGGCGATCTGGCGCTATCTCGAGCAAAGGACGGTGTGAAACGCATGAATGCAAGTGAACCACAGGTGTTTCCGGCACCTGAAGCGATACCGTCACTGTCGCTTGACGCCATGACTGAGGTGGCGGCGGCGCTGAGGCAGCGCATCGTTGATCAGGTCGCAGCCGGCGGGGGGCATCTGGCGTCGAACCTTGGCCTGGTTGAACTGACGCTCGCGCTCTTGCACGTCTTCAACTTTCCCGCTGACAAGATCGTGTTTGATGTTGGCCACCAGTGCTATGCCTGGAAGCTTCTGACGGGGCGTGCCGACCGTTTTCACACACTTCGCAAAAAGGGCGGTCTGGCCGGTTTTCCGAAACGGTCCGAAAGTCCGTTCGATGCCTTTGAGACCGGACACAGCAGTACCTCGGTATCGGCGGCAGCCGGTATCGCCCGCGCCAATCGCCTGCAGGGCAGGGACGATCGCGTCATTGCCCTGATCGGTGACGGCGCACTGTCTGGCGGCATGGCATTTGAAGCCATGAATGACGTCGGACACGGTGAAGATAACCTCCTCGTGATCCTGAATGACAATCAGATGTCAATTGCAAAAGGCGTGGGCGGACTCGCCAGGCATCTGGAAAAGGTGCGGCTCTCGCGCCGCTACCGCAAACTGAAATCGACCGTGGAGACGCGAATGGAAAAGCTCGGCGGTTTCGGGCGGGGCATCGCCTCGCTCCTGCGTGCAGTCAAACGGGTTGGCCGCTCGCTGGTGTCCCGGGGGCAGGTCAACGTTTACTTCGAAGAACTCGGCTTTCGCTATTACGGCCCGGTCGACGGCCACGATCTGGCGGCCGTCATCGACCATCTGAAGCATGTGCGCGATATTCCGGGCCCTGTTTTGCTTCACGTCGAGACGGTCAAGGGCAAGGGCTATGAATTCGCTGAATCCGAACCGTCTGCCTATCACGGGGTGGCACCGTTCATCATCGAAAACGGCGTGTGCAGAACCAAGCCGCCGTGCGTGACATTTTCCGAGGTGTTCGGCGGGACACTGACATCACTTGCCGCAGGCGACGAGCGGATTGTGGCGATCTCCGCTGCCATGACCGACGGCACCGGACTGAGGCCTTTTCTGGCCGCGTATCCAGACCGCTTTTTTGATGTCGGAATCGCCGAACAGCATGCCGTCACACTTGCGGCCGGATTTGCCGCCGCCGGAATGCGCCCGTTCGTTGCCTTGTACAGTACGTTTCTGCAGCGCGCCGTCGACCAGCTGATCCACGACGTCTGCCTGCAGAATCTGCCGGTTGTGTTTGCGATCGACAGGGCCGGAGCCGTCGGAGCCGACGGGCCGACGCATCAGGGATATTACGATCTGGCGCTTGCCAAGCTTCCCCCCAATCTGCACGTGTTTGCACCGCAGACGGAAGGGGATCTGCGTCTTCTGCTGGAAACCGCGCTTTTGAGAAACGGTCCGTCCCTGATCCGATACCCGCGCAGTCAGGTGCCTGACGCGGCGATTGAGCGCAGGGATGTCTGCGAAATCAGCGATCACGGGGGGGAGGGGAAAACGGTGATTCTCTCTCTCGGAGCACTGTTCGAAGAGGTGAGGGAGGCGGTCGGCCTGCTGCGAGAAGAGGGAATTGGCTGCCGTCACATTTCGACAATGTGCATAAATCCGATCAATTTTGATGGTATGATGGAATTACTCAATTCTGCTGACGTTTTATACATTGTGGAAGACGGCGCAAGAAGGGGCGGAGCGGGCGAATCGATTGCCTGCGGGCTGGCCGATCGAGGCTTTGACGGCAAAATTATTTGCCTCGGTCACACAGAACTTACACGGGGGCAGGCGTCCAGAGACGAACTGCTGAGAGAAGAAGGATTGGACGCGCGGGGAATATGGAATACCGTGAGAAAAACTTCACGACCGCAACAGGGATGAGTGCATGAGAATTGCAGTTTTTCCTAATGCAGCAAGAGATACGGGATTTGCGCACACCAGGCGCCTCATATCCCTGATCTCGGCTCATAAGGGGGAAGCCCTGCTGCTGTCATCCATGAAACCGCTGCTCGATCTGCCGTCAGTCTGCTACGTTGATACGCTCCAGTCCGCTGATCTGCTCATCTGTCTTGGCGGGGACGGCACGTTCCTGTCGACAGTCCGACTGACCGGCTGGGCACCGCTGCCGACGATCGGCGTGAATCTGGGCAGCGTCGGATTTCTGCCGCAGATATCGCCGGACAGTCTCGACTATGCAGTCGAACAGCTTTTTTGCGGCGAATTTTCTGTGGAAAAACGCATGATGATCAGCGTCTGCCATCGCGGAACCGATCACGGGCAAAAACACCAGCACACGATTCTCAATGATGTGGTGCTGGGACGCGGGATTTCAGGCCGGATTGTGACAGTGATGCTGACAATCAACGAGGAGGACGTCGAGCGCATCCCCGGTGACGGATTAATCGTCTCGACGCCGACCGGATCAACAGCCTATGCACTGTCTGCGGGCGGTCCGATTGTCCATCCGCAGATGTCTTTGTTCCTGATTACGCCGCTTTGCCCGCACTCGCTGCACAATCGCAGTTATCTGACGTCGGACCGGTCAAGAATCCGACTGACGCTTCTGCCGCATACGGAGCCGGCCATGGTGTCGATCGACGGTCAGGAGAATTATCCGCTGACGGAAGGCGAATATCTGGATATCACGCGTGCGTCCGACATGTTTGAGTTGATAAGGCTCGGCGACGATCGTTTTTACAAGACGTTGTCGGCAAAAATACAACAACGGGGAACGGGAAGATGAAACTGAAACACGACAAGAATCAACGGCAGTCTCGCATATTGCGCCTGATCAAGGAGCATAGCATCGAGACACAGGAAGAACTGGTTCGTCTGCTGAATGAATCAGATGTGGAAGTGACCCAGGCGACCGTTTCACGCGACATCATGGATCTCGGTATCATCAAAGTGATGACGGGCGACGGACAGAAACGGTACGTTCTGATGGATCGCAGCGGCGAAGGTGCATCGGGGCGCCAGCTGAACGCTTTTCGCGATTCAGTGGTATCGATCGATGTGGCGCAGAATTTTGTGATCATCAAGACCTTGCCGGGTATGGCACCCGGTGCGGCAGCTGCGCTCGACTCCATGCACCTGCAGGACTTCATGGGATCACTGGCGGGCGACGACACCATTTTTGTTGCGACACACAGCTCGGACATGGCCGAAGCGATGCGTGACCGTCTGATCGAGCTTTCGCAGACGGACCCGCAAATGGGACAACGACTCACAAAATCGTAAGGCATGCTTCTCGAACTAGACATTCGGGATTTCGCTCTGATCGCCGACATTCAGTTTCGACCGGAGTCTGGTTTTGTCGTGCTGACGGGTGAAACGGGTGCCGGAAAATCAATTTTGATCGGAGCACTGGCGCAGCTCTCCGGTGACCGTGCCGATACGTCGCTGGTGCGCAGCGGGGCTGAGGCAGCCTATCTCAGTGCACTTGTGACCGATCAGGACGGCACGGAGTCAATCCTCGGAAGGGACATCATGGCCGCAGGCCGCACGGTCGCCCGGCTTGACGGGCGCATGGTGCCGCTCTCGCAATTGCGCGAGCGCGGGCAGCAGCTGATCGCCATCCACGGACAGCGTGAAGGCCAGCGCATTTTTGACGAAGAGACACACCGGCCCCTTTTGGACCGATTTTGTCAGTCTCGGCTGACCGATCCTCTCACCGCGTACGAAGCGACACGGCAGCGCTGGCTTGCCGACCGCAAAACGCTCCGCTCATTCGGCCGTGATCCGGCTGCACGGGCCCGACGCATGGATGTCCTGACGCACCAGATTGATGAAATCCGGCAGGCTGAACTGATACCCGGCGAAGAAGAAAAACTGCGCGAAAAAAGCCGCCTGCAAAAAACGCTCAGCAAGGTGTACGGCGACCTCGCAGAGGCACTCGCCGCACTTGCCGACAGCGAGGCATCTGCCGCCGATCAGCTGGCGGTCGTCAAGGACCGGCTGCAGGGCGGAGCCAAGGCAAGCAAAACCCTCGCTGCCCTGCGCGAGCGGGTCGAGGAGACTATGGCACTGGTCGATGGCATCACGCACGATTTGCGGCGCTTTTTTGACAGAATCGATCTGGATCCTGCCATCATTGCAGAGACAGATGCGAGACTCGATGAATACGGGAAATTAAAATACAAATACGGCAATACGGTCGCAGATGTGCTTCGGCATCTGGAGACGAGTGAAACCGAGCTGAAGCGTCTGGCTGCAGCCGGCCACTCGATCGAGGCACTGGAAGCATCGCTTCGGCAGGCGGATCTTGAACTGCGGCGGCAGGCACTCGTTCTGCATCGGATCCGCAGCGAAGAAGCGACACGAGTGGCGGCCCTGATTATGGCGTCACTAAAGGATCTCGACATGACGAAGGTGCGCTTTGATGTTGAGGTTTCAGCCTGGGCAGGGGACGAACTTGACTGGAGTGTGATGGAGGGCGGAACGGATCGAGTCCGCTTTCTCATTTCAGCAAATCTCGGTGAACCGCTCATGCCGCTGGCCAGGATAGCGTCCGGCGGCGAGGCATCACGCGTGCTGCTGGCCATCAAGAGCATTCTGGCCGAGCTGGACGACCTGCCGGTTCTCGTCTTTGACGAAATTGATACCGGCATCTCGGGACACACGGCACAGCTGGTCGGAGAAAAACTGAAAGCACTCGGCCGCAGCCGTCATGTCTTCTGTGTCACGCACAGTGCGGCTGTTGCGGCTTCTGCCGATCACCACTATCTGATTGAAAAACGTGAAATCAATGCGCGCACAGAGACCGTTTTAAGAAAGCTGGAAGGTGAACGCCGAGTCAGCGAAATTGCCAGATTGCTGTCCGGCCGGCAGGACGACGCCAAAACGTTGGCGCTGGCTGCTGCCATGCTTGGCGTGCCGTCCGGATCGGCGCAAAACACAAAAATGAAAGCAATAGATTGAACAGGAGAATCTTATGAGCACACCTCACATCGAAGCAAACCCCGGCGACATCGCCGAAACCGTTCTGCTCCCGGGCGATCCGCTCCGGGCCAAATATGTGGCGGAAAATTTCCTCACGGATGCCGTCTGTTTCAACCGAGTCCGCAATATGTTTGGCTTTACCGGTACTTACGACGGTCGGCAGGTCTCCGTGATGGGCACCGGCATGGGGATGCCGTCGATCGGCATTTACAGCCACGAGCTGATTACGGCATATGGCGTCAAAAATCTGATTCGTATCGGAACGGCAGGCGCATACAGTGAGCGCATCGCCGTCGGTGATCTGCTGGCGGCCGGCATCGTCTCGACGGATTCAAACTGGGCCGGACAGTTCCACGTTCAGGGGACGCTCTCGGCCGGTCCATCGTTTTCACTTTTGAAAAAAGCCGATGAAACGGCGGCCGCGCTGGGGAAATCGTTAAAAATTGCACATATAAAGAGCGCAGACGTTTTTTATGAACCGTCTGAAGCCGATCGCAACACCTGGATTGAGCTGGGCGTTGACGCTGTTGAGATGGAATCGTACGCCCTGTACGTCACGGCCATGCGGCACCGTGTCAATGCACTTTGTCTCCTGCAGATTTCCGACCACGTGATTACGGGTGATCAGATGCCTCCCGCTGAACGTGAACAGGGATTGAACGACATGATCCGCGTGGCGCTGAAGCTGGCTGCATCGCTATGACCGATTCGCTTGTTCTGAACGGGCGGTCACTTGATCTTCAAGGGTTTCTTGACGTCGCACGGTTCAGACGGCCGGTCTCGCTCTGCGGTGACGCGATGCAGAAAGTGCGCGACAGCTTTGCAGCCGTCACGCGCATTGCCGCGAGCGGCGCACCGACATACGGCATATCGACCGGATTCGGGGAACTGAGCAAGGTCGTCATTGCACCAGGTGAAAACGCCCGCCTGCAGACGAATCTGCTGCGAAGCCATGCCTGTGCCGTCGGCGAGCCGCTTCTCGAGGAACAGGTCCGCGGCATGATGCTGCTTCGCCTGAACACGATCCTGATCGGGT
>DUPJ01000161.1 GCA_012838355.1 Clostridiaceae bacterium | reverse complement strand
GGCACGCGCTCTTTCAGGCAAAAAGGTTACGCCGGCATATAGCCGGCGCAACAAGGACATTGATTGTTCTTCAGATTACTCTTCAACAAGGAAGCCGACGACAGGCAGATCAGCCAGTACGGTGTCGCCGTGAGGCGATTGGCCGGTCAGCACTTCGGTCAGATCCTGACCCGCTTCGTTCCCGTTGTGCAGTCCGTTTTCCCAGGCAGCCACGTCCGTCATGTCGTAGATAATGCCGTCGATGGCAACATAGGCAGGCCGGCCATCCTTGCCGTCATATTCCGCCAGTTCCTCCAGCGTCAGGCCGACGCCTTCTTCTGCCTGTGGTGCTTCAGATTCCGCGTCTGTTGCTTCCACCGTCGTGGTGGCAGCTTCGGTTACTGCTGTTTCAGGCAAAGCGGTTGTTTCGGCGGTATTGCCTCCGCAACTGACCAGCAGGAGCGCTGCGGCCAGAGCCCATACGGTCATGATCACGCGTTTGGTCTTTGTTCTCATACTTTACTTGACTCCTTTCCGGGCGCACCGGAGCGATTTGGATCGTCCGGTGTCCACTTAGAACTCACTCAACAGCTTACAAAGGGATCGCGAGCCTGCAGGTCGCATACGATACTGTTTTGAACAAAGGGGGAAAATAAAGAGCCCTCCGTGAAGAGGGCTGTTGAACGCAAAAACCGACGGGTCAGTTTTGTCTATTCGATGGTGATGACGCTGACGGGGCAGCTGTCTCTCGCTTCTTCAGCTGCTGCCATGTTTTCGTCGGTGACTTCGCCGTATGCTTCGGCGAGATTGTCATCGTTCATCCGAAAAACATCCGGACAAATCTCGGAACAAAGTCCGCAGCCGATGCAACCTTCCTGATCTACGTGGGCTTTCATGGTATAAGCCTCCTTTTTTTGTCCATGATAATATGTTTCCGGGGGCCTGTACAGTTAAAATCTGCGGATGCCTCAGATTAAAAGGGGCTGCTTCTTTGCGAAGCAGCCCCTCGAGATGGTGTTTTGGCTTTTGCCTATTCTTCCCAGATTGCCCAGTTCTTCGGGCGGGCATGGTTCGTGCCCCAGCTCTCGATCGTTTCGTCGGCAGCTGGTTTGCCGATGACGATGGCACACACGAAGACGGCGTTGCCCTTCACAGGGTACACGTAGTCTTCATTGACTTCGCCGTCAAACGGATTCATGAAGCCCCATGTGCGCATGTATTCGTCTTTGACGTAGCGGTCCATACTCTGATACGCATATTCTTCACCGGTTTCTTCGTTCACGCCTGTGATGTCGAAAGGTGCGTATTCACCGTTGATGCTGCCGAAGTAGTGGGTGCTGTAACCGAGTGCGTTGGCGGCAACAGACATGAGTGCGCTGGCCTGTCCGCTGTCATAGTAAGCGTAGTGCGGAACCTGCATGTAGTAATCCTTGTACTCGGAGACGTGGCCTTCTTCCTGACTCAGAATCTGATCGGCAAGAACCAGAACGGTGACGGTTCCTTCCGTCGCAACGTTCTCGGGGTCATCCCACATGTCGCCCAGAATTTTTCTTTGTTCTTCGACGTCTGTCACAGCGATCATGAAGTAGGGCGTCCAGTGAACGGCCGTCTGCTGCTTCATCGCCATGTCGAGAATGATCTCGAGTTCCTCATCCGAGATCTGGTCGGCCGGATCATGCGACCACGATCCGTTTTCGACGGTCATCCAGTTGAAGCTTTCGTTGAACCAGTCGATGAATTCCGGATTCGTATTGGCTGCGGTTTCTGTTTCGGCCGCGATCATGCCTCCGAAGCTCAGACTGAAGATGAGCACCAGGGACATCACTGCGATCAATCTTTTTTTCATGTTTTTTTCATCCTTTCAATGATTTATGCTAGATTGATTCAAGTATCGGGGGTACCGTAATCGTTGTCAAGAAAAAAGCGAAAAATGGCTATATACTCAACCGAAAGCGTTCACATATCGCTTTTACTCGTCATTTTGCTTGTTAATCTTTTCCTTGTGCCGATAACTGCTGACGTGTCGGCGGCAGGGTTGGCTGCCGCTGAAGTGTTTTCGGCAGAGCGCCGCATGAGTGACAAATGGTTCGGATCACTCACGACGCTGACGCTTTACGACGATTTCTCCGATCCGGCCAATGTCGCCAGATTCGAAGCAGTCTGGGACGAGCTGAAGGCTCTTTTCACGCTGTATCACGAGGCAGTGAAACTGGAGCCCGGATCGGATGTCAGCCGGATCAATGCGCTGGCATGCGGCGAGAGCATAGAGATCGGTCTGCCCGCGGCGGCTGTACTGGAACAGGCACTTCACATTTATGAATCGACAGATGGCCGCTTCGACCCGACGGTCCATGTCATGGTTGATCTCTGGGGGTTTACGCCGCGATTCCGCAGCAATGCGTACACGCCGGCCATGCCTTACGACCGTGAGCTGGTTGACGGACGTCTGCCGAATCCTGAGCCGGAAATGGTGGAGGCACTGCTGCCGCTGGTGGGACTGGATCATTTCACTATTGAGATGACAGAGAGCGGCGCGCGTGTGACCAAATGCATGCCCGGCGTGCAGATAGACGGCGTGACGGTAGAGGCCGGCATGGATCTGGGCGGTGCAGCCAAAGGCCATGTGCTGAATGAGGGGCTCGCGATACTGCGCGGCCACGGATATGAGTACGGCATGCTTTCGCTGGGGGGAAGCAGTGTAGGCGTTCTTCAGAGGCCCGGTGATGAGAGCGATTATCGGGTTAATGTCGGCGGTCTTGTAGATCGGCTGCCGTCCGCGACACACAGCAGCGTCTCGCTGATGGCCAAAGATACAACGATTTCCACCAGCAATGATCAGCTGCGGCGGCGCGTTGCGGACGACATCATTTACGCGCACATCATCGATCCGTTTACAGGATGGCCTATGCACACGTATGCCGGCATCGGGCCGGATGAACGTGCCGGCATATTCTCAGCGACCGTCGTCGGGAAAGACGGAACCGTCGGCGATGGACTCGCCACGGCCTTTTGCCTGATGACGCCGGCTGAAGCGATTGAGTGGATCAATGAGATCGGGGCGGATTTCTCCGTCACGCTGCTGGCCGGCAGAGACGGAACGGACCGCGTAGAAGTGATTACCAATGAAAGAAGCATGACTATTCTTGATGCCAGATACGAGATAGCAAGTGAAATGGACAGTTCCGGTGCGATACGATATACGGGAGATTTGTTTCAGCCGGAGCCATAGCATGGCAGCGCTGGCATGCACGTATGCGAACGCGCACACTCAAAGGGAAAGGCACATCGCATGAACAGACACCAAATAATGGATTTTGGCCGCACCAGTGACGGCCGGCAGGCACATTTATTTTCTTTTTTGGATGAAAAGGGCTCGGGATTTTGCGTGACGGATTACGGGGCGGCGCTGACGACCCTCCTTGTTCCCGACAGGCGCGGTATCCCGACAGACGTCTTGCTCGGCTTTGATACTGTCAGCGGCTACGAAGCACACGACGGATTTGCCGGTGCCGTCTGCGGACGATTTGCCAACCGAATCAAGGGGGGGCGATTCACACTGAACGGACACGTGTTTCAGTTGTCACAAAACGAAGGACAAAACCATCTGCACGGCGGCACGCATGGTTTTGACAAGAAACTCTGGAACGTTTCCACCCTGGCAGACGGCTATCGTCTTCTACTTCTGAGCCCGGCCGGCGACGAAGGGTATCCGGGTGAGCTGAAGGCAGTCGTTTCGTATCGCTGGCTTGAAGGCGGAAAACTGGAGATACGGTATTGCGTCGAATCGGATCGCGACACCATCTGCAATCTCACCAATCATGCGTATTTCAATTTGAACGGACCCGCGGGACAGGCACTGGATCAATGGCTGACGGTGAATGCCGACAGCTATACACCGACCGACAGCGAAGGCATTCCAACGGGAGAGATACGATCCGTAAGCGGCATTCTTGACTTGCGCGCACCAAAACTGATGCGTGACGTCCTGCTTTCGCCGGATCCGCAGTTGGCTGACCGCGGCGGTCTGGACCACAATTTCGTCTTGAAAAAAGAAAAAAGCGATGGTCTGTTTCGAGCGGCCACACTGCAAGGCGTTCTGAGCGGCATCTGTCTGCATGTGGATACGGATGCGCCGGGCCTTCAGGTGTATGGCGGGAACTTTATCCGCAGCTGGGTCGGCAAAGAACAAGTGACCTACGGGAAGCACGCAGGCATCGCACTGGAAACGCAGCTCTTTCCGGATGCACCGAATCAGGCGGCGTTTCCCTCTGCACGGCTCCCTGCAGGTGAAGAAAGAGAAACGAGAACCGTTTTCACATTTGAAACGTCAGACGCTTGAGGTCATCCCGGATGACGGTTCAGACTGTTTCGAGCAGCAGCGAGACACCGGCCTTGGCCAGCAAAATACCGGCTGCGGGCGGGACGAAGGGGAGACTTGCCGGTGCGGAGTTTCGCTCCGCTGCAAACGGCTTTTTCGGCTCTTCGGGTGAAAAGATCACCTGAAGCCGGTCGATTCCGCGGTCGCGCAGCGCTTTGCGCATGCGTCTGGCCAGCGGATCCGTATGTGTTTTCGTGATATCCGTGATTTGAAGCAGCGTCGGATCCCACTTATTGC
>DUPJ01000160.1 GCA_012838355.1 Clostridiaceae bacterium | reverse complement strand
ATGTAAATGACAAAGTTCATCTGGGGGGGCTGAAACATGAATACTGGGGAGTTACTGAGATCATTGATTGATATTGCCGGTTTACGGCAAAAAAGCTTTGCTGAGCGCATGTATATGTCTCCCAGTATGATAAGCAAGATTCTGTGCGGTTACCGTTCAATCGGCCTGCATGATACGGAGGAATTCAGCTCAAAAGCGGCCATCATACTGGCGGAGGCGATATATGCACCCGATTGCTGCATCAAGTTTGGTGGTGTATTCCCAGTCATTCATGATTTTGCAACCAGATTTGATCTGGAGCAGTTTTTGTTTGACGCGATCCGTTACTCAATCAACAAAGATAACATGATCGACGAACTGTCCGGCAAGTGTGAATCCAATGAGCATTTTTCCGCGCAGCAGCAGATCCTCAATATGTTCTGCATTATCCTCTCGGATTACATCACAGAGAATTCTCCGGATACACTTGAAGCCTACTCGACGCTGCTGCAGTATGGCGGACAAAATGATGAGATATTTTCCCGCATCCGGATTCTCCCGAACGCGGCAAAACGTCACATCATCTTTCATCAGCTTAACGATCCCGATGTCAGCAGGGTTATTTTGAAGGATCCGACGTCCCGGTCGCTCGATGTCCTATACCGGCAAGAGGCACATACTGACTTGTACCGCTGGCGGTCAAAGCTGGAAATCGATACGTTTCTTCTGCTGCGAGATCATTTTGTGCTGCTTTTCAACAAGCTCCTCGATGGATCGCTTCACATGACGCTAATACGGAAAGAGGCCGAAGTGGAACGTTTTTGTGAGTCCGTTGCCGAGATCATGAAAAAGGCAACGTGTCTCAGCATCAGCGAGGATCATCTGCATGGAATCTTTTCCAGCATGCCCTGGATCGAAAAATACAGCGTTGCTGAAAAGATCCGTACCCTCATCAATTTAGAGTGGAGCCAGCCAAAGCCCGAAGTCATCGCCAATTTTTTCAGGACCATCACAGAAGATGGATCCTCCGTCCATATTTCCACTGACGTTCTGCCTGCCTTGCTTCATGCAAACCAGGTGTTTCTGCCTGCAGTGAAGAGAATTGAATGGCCGCTGCAAGCCCGCCTCGACCATTTGACTTTCCTGCACGGACTCGTTCGCAAAGACCCAAAACGGATCAACATTGTGAACGCAATGCTCGGCAGTATCATGATCCTTTGTGATGATGAACTAAGCCTTCTCTGCGTCGTAAACCCGACAAACAAAAAAATGAAATATCATGTTGTAGACAGCCGCATACTGAAATACGAACTGGAAAAATCAACCGCGCGTTCCGGCATTAATACCGTCGAATACATGCAAACCCTTTTGCGTAATGCACAGCATGAAATGCAGCAGACAAATCGCCTTCGCAGTACCCGTACAAAAGAAAGCACCAAATCGAGGGAAATGTTTGACATGGCGTGATTCTGACGATCAATCGCTCGGTACGATAATCTCCCCTGCATAACCCAAAATGCCGCCGGCATCGATCACAATCTTGAACCCGGCCTGATGCAGAATATCGGCAGCCGTCGCCGAGCGGTTGCCGCTGCGGCAATACACGATGATATTCGTGTCAGACGGATAATCCGGCAGATTTCCGGGCAGATCGGCAAGCGGCAGGAGGAGCGCGGACGGCACGTGGCCTGCCGCAAATTCTTCCGCTGTGCGCACATCGATGATCACCGTATTGGACGGATCATGCTCCCGGATGCGTTCTGCGATCTCCAGACTTGTTTTGACCGATTTGCTTTCGTCTCCGACTTCGAACGATACCGCCCATGCATGCGGCGGGTATAACTCGCCAAGCCGATCCTCAATCACATAAGACACGCCGGATCCGGCAGCGGGCTTTTCTGATCCTTCCGGCAGATTGACGACGATCAGGCCGAGGCCCTCGATCAGGTCACTTCCGCCGTCATCCGTGACCAGAGTCGTGCCGTTTTTCAGTGTCATGCCGCTGAAGAATATCTGTCCGTCGGGAGCGTTGGCTTCGCCGCACGCCGACGACAAAAGCAACGCTGCCAGCAGCACGGCAAGAGAAGCGCTGCGCGTTCGTTTCTTCCCGTTTTTCATTTTTGCTTACCCTCGATCTGACGCTTCGACGAGGCCCTGCGTGTTCAAGACATCCTGAACGTAAAGAATACCGTTGCCGATGCCATCCAGTTTAAACTGCTCGTTGATCGCTGTGATGGCCCCCTGCACGACGTCATTCGGCGTCAGCATGATGACCATTTCCTTCTCCGGCACGATCTGAAAGCCGAAAAGCTTGGCGTACTCCGACTTTGCGGAACCATATCCGCGCAGAATTGTGCCGCCTTTGACCCCGGCATCGCGTGCCGCTTCGATCACGTCATCACCGAGTCCCAGATCGACAATGACACATATCTTCTTGTACATACCTTTCGTTTCCTCCAGAAGGCAGATCCCTTGGCAAAATTCGAGCAGTTCCCGTTGGTTCAGTTTTTCGCTCGCGCTGATATGGAACAGCACTTCCGTACTGTACGTAATGCCCTGACCGGCGTGGTCAAGCTTTAAGTCCTTCACAAATGCACTCTGCATCTCCGTTTCACGTTCAGGTGAGAGCAGAAACTCAAATTGCATCTTGCCCGACTCTTTGATGCCAAGCTGACGCAGCCAGGTTTTCCTTGAAGTCCCTTTGGCCAGCATGCTCATAAACGCGAGCGGACCGTGTTCCTCCATGATCCCTTCGACTTTGCTGCGTTTATCCGCATCGGTAATCAGCGTCAGCAGACGCCAATTCACGGATTGATCAGTCGTCATTATCGTTTCCTTTCTGCGGCCTGATTTTGCGGGTCTTATGCTGATAGATCGCACCCAGGATCTGAATCGATATGATCGGCATCATGGCGACAATGGCAATCATACCAAAACCGTCTGTCACGACATCGGCCGTCGGCACCTGAGCGGCAATACCCTGGACAAACGCCAGCGAAAAAGTTGCAGTCATCGGACCGGACGCCACGCCGCCTGCATCAAACGCCATGCCGACGAAAAGTTCAGGCACGAAATAGGCGAGCAAAACGGATAACCCGAAACCGGGTACAAGATACATCCAGAGGGCAATCTCCGGTACCAGCACCCTGAGCACAGACATGAAGATGGCCATGCCAACTGCCAGAGAAAGAAATCCCAGGACCAGCGGCCGCCGGACATAGCCGCCCGTGACATCCTCCACCTGATGCGTCAGGACATGCACGGCCGGTTCGGCCAGCACCGTAACAAGCCCGAGGACCAGGGCAACGACGAGGACCGGAAGGTTGCTTTCGAGCGAAACGAGTTCGACACCGATTTCCGTTCCAACATCCATAAAGCCGCCATTTACGCCAAGTAAAAACATGACCAGTCCGATATAGGTCAGAATGAGACCGCGAAGATTAGAACGGACTTCCCGTCCGCGCTGGCGCAGTGAAAAAATCTGGAACAGCACATATGCCAGCAGGATCGGCGCCAGAGACAGCGCCGTATCCAGCGCCAGATGCGGGACTTTACTGAGATAGCCCTCAATCAGTCCGTTGCCGGCCATATCGCTAATCGGCAAGGTTCCGTCCAATTTTTCAATGCCCATAATAAGTCCCGTGATCAGGACACCGATCATCGCTCCCGTCGAGGCAATGCCGACCAGACCGAATGAGTCCGCTTCAGCCGATTTTCTGTTCTTTTTCAGAGCCGCGATACCGCCGGCCAGCGCCAGCATGAACGGCACCGTGATCGCCCCGGTTGTCGCTCCGGACGCGTCAAAGGCAATGGCGATGAAATCGGCCGGAGCAAAGATCGTCAGGAGAAAGATCAGGCCATACGCCAGCGTGAAAACAAAGCGCAGGGGAAATGATGACAATATCCGAATAAGTCCCAGCGTCATCATGACGCCGATGCCGATCGATACGACCAGCACCATCAGAAGACCGCCGAACTGACCTTGCGTCACCGCCCCGACCTGCCCCGACAGGATGTGCAGATCCGGCTCGGCATACGAAATGAAGAAACCAAGAGTCAGGGTAATCGTGACCACGACCGGCAATTTCCCGGACTTCGCCAGTTTCCCGCCCATGGCGTGACCGATCAGTGCAATCGACTGGTCGATGCCGAAAAGAAAAATGGTCAGTCCGATGATAATGAGGAACGCACCGACAAGAAAGCGGGGCAGTTGTCCCTCCTCCAAAGGGGTCAGCGTAAGATGCAGGAGCAGGACGATCGCCGTGACGGGCAGCACCGAAGCGAGGACTTCTTTTAATTTTGTAACAACTTCCGTCAACCGGCATTCCCCTTTTCTGCACCATTATCGTATGAACATTCATCAGCAGGCAGTGCCATTTTGCATT
>DUPJ01000159.1 GCA_012838355.1 Clostridiaceae bacterium | reverse complement strand
GGCAGTGCCAGATTGAGACGCAGGTGTCCTTCACCGCCCGGTCCGAACATGGCGCCGTCCTGCGCAATAAAGCGACTGGTCTGTGCCGGTTCAAGCTCTCGCACATCAATCCAAAGCAGATAGGTGCCCTGGAGCGGTGCGATTTTGATCTCGGGGAAATATTGCTTGAGAAATACTTCCGCCGTCTGCCGGTTCCGGTCGATCTGGTGTATCGCCTCGTCCAGCCAGGCATCACCATGCGTGTAGGCCAGTTCGCATGCTTTGAAGGCCAGCAGATTGACATGGGGGAAGCCCGTCTTCTCTTCGTAATCATCGTATTTCTTCAGGTGCTCGGGATTGGCCATGATCAGGTTCGCGAGGCCGAGGCCTGCCAGATTGAACGTTTTGCTCGGCGCGGTACAGGTCACCGTATTCATTGCCGTTTCAGGCGAAAGCGTCTGGAATACGATATGGTGATGGCCGGGCAGGATCAGGTCATGGTGAATCTCATCGGCCAGGACGGTGACGCGATGCCGGCGGCAGATGTCGTCCAGCCTGCAAAGTGTCTCCTTTGACCAGACAATGCCGCCCGGGTTATGCGGGCTGCACAGTATGAACATCGTATTTTGCGGGTCGGCAGCCAAAGCTTCGAAGCGGTCAAAATCGATTTTGTAGTGTTCGTCTTCATTAATCAGGGGGCAGGACGCCTCACGCCGGCCTGTCGCCGCAATCGCACTGAAAAACGGGAAGTAGACGGGCGGCATGATAATCACACCGTCTCCCGGTTCAGTCAGAGCGGACAAGGCGGCGTAAAGTGCAGGCACAATGCCGCTGACGGGATAGATCCAGTCCTTTTCCACGCTAAATCCGTGCCGCCGCTGCATCCATCCCTGAACGGCCTCGTAATATGCCGGTTTCACGAACGGATATCCAAGGATCGTTTCATCCAGATATGACTTCAGTCCCTCGCGGATTTCGGGAGCCGTCATCCATTCCATGTCAGCGATAGTGAGCGGTATCGCGCGTTCGTCCAGATCCGGATGCTTTTGCTGCATGAGGTGCCACTTAATTGAGTCGGTGCGTTTGGTCAGGCTGTCAAAATCGTACGGCATAACGTGCTCCATTTACTATTTATCGTCCTCAGCATATCAGTAACGAAACGGTTTTGCGCGCGTATGGCATTGCGCTAAGATGCAATGTGATATTCGAAATGAGGTAATCGACATGGGTTTAGACACAAACGGGGATCAGTACGCAGGCTTGAAGGACGCGGTGGTGGAAATCGGCCGGCGAATGTACGAGCGCGGGCATGTCATTTCAAATGACGGAAATATCAGCGTTAGAGCCGGCGACAACTTGTTCTTCGTCACACCGTCCGGCATTTCCAAAGGCCGGCTCAGCGCCGCCATGCTGGTGCCTGTAGACGGCGAAGGGCGCGTACTTGCGGGCGACCGCCATGCCTCATCGGAAGCACCCATGCACCTCGAAGTCTACCGCCAGAAACCGGACGTTCATGCGGTGATCCATGCCCATTCGCTTTACGCGACAGCCTTCGCGGTGGCTCGCCGCCCGATCGACGAGCCGTACGCACCGGAACTGGTGCTGGGATTGGGTCCCGTACCGGTTGCGCCGTTCGCGCTGCCTTCAACGGATGAAGTCCCTGCCTCAATCGTCCCCTATCTTGACGGACATGCATTGCTGCTGGCAAATCACGGCGTCCTGACCTGGGGACAGACTTTGGATCAGGCGTTCGACTATCTGGAACAGGCAGAATATGCCGCCCGCCTGATTTTGACGGTGGAGCAGATGGGAGGCGGCGTGAAACTCGATGCTGATATCCAGGCCAGACTGTTCACACTGGCCGGCAACTATAAAAAACTGGCCGGCAAACGTGACGCGCAGTCGTAATCGCTAGCCGACGATCACGTGACCTTCCGGCAGAACAATGTCCGGCTTGTGCTCTCGCCGCATCAGGGCAATCGCAAAGGAGGCTGGTCCGACACGGCCGATGAACATCAGCAGGACCAAAACCACTTGACTGGCCGTATGCAGGCTGGGCGTACCGACCGCTGACAATCCGACAGTACCGAACGCCGAGCTCACTTCAAAGAGATAGTTCAGGAAATTCACATCGATATTCGCTTGAAAATGCTGTTCAATGATGGAAACGAACAGCGTGCTGACGATAACAAGCACGAGCGAAAGCGAGAAAATTGCAAACGCCCGGAGCGCGACCAGCCGATTCAGCTGATGCTTGCCAAGCTGCGGCTTGCGTTCCGGCCGGAGCCCGTTGACGGCAACAGCCAGCACGACGGCAAACGTCGTCAGTTTGATACCGCCGCCGGTGCCGGCCGGCGAAGCCCCGATGAACATCAGGATGGATGAAACGAAGCGCGAACTTTCGGACAGTGTCGATTGATTGACGCTGTTGAAACCTGCCGTGCGCGTCGTGACCGACTGGAAGAAAGCGGCCAGCGGCTGTTGCGAAGCCGGCAGCAGCCCCATGGCGCCGACATTTTCGTTTGTTCGTTCAACCAGCCAGAAAAACAGCGTGCCGCCAGCGAGTGCAGTCAGCGTGAGGATCAGCACGAGCCTGACGTGAAACAGCTGTGATGCGGTGCGCTTTCGGGACAGAATCTCGCGCCAGACGATGAAACCGAGGCCGCCTGAAATGACCAGCAGCGCCGTCGTGATCAGCACGATCGGGTCGTCGTTGAATCGCGTCAGGCTGTCGAACGGCTTTGCCGGCGTGCCAAAAAGATCAAATCCTGCATTGCAAAACGCGGAAACCGACTGAAAAATGCCTCGCCAGACGGCACCCGATCCATAGCGCGGCCAGAAACGCCAGATAAAGATGGCGGCACCGGTCGCCTCTGCGATCAGGGTAAATCGCATGATGAATCTCAGCAATCGCATCGGATTCAGCGATCCTTCCAGCGATGTCGTCTCGCGTTCAAGCGAGAGCAGTTTCCAGGAACGGCTTTTTGACAAGGCGGAAAAGAAAAAAGTCGTGACTGTTGCAAGACCCAGGCCGCCGATCTGAATCAGCATCAGGATAACAGCCTGGCCGAACTGGGAAAAGTGGCTGCCCGTGTCGACTAATACGAGCCCCGTCACACATGTTGCCGACGTGGCTGTAAAGAGGGACGTAAAAAACGGGGTCGGATCATGACGCGAAGCAAGGGGCAGCATCAGGAGCCCGGTGCCGATCAGAATCATGGCGACAAAAGAGATCACAATCAGACGTGTCGGAGACTCAAGTATGAGTCTGATCAAGCTGTTACGGTTCGAGCGCTGTTTTTTTGTCTGCAGCAGCGGCATTCTACTTGACCATCAACTGGTAAATATCGTCGTAGTCTTTCTTCTCGGTCACCAGGAGCAGGACATCACCGGCCTCGAGACGTGATTCGCCCGTCGGAATGACACTCGTTTTGTCTTTTCTGGTAATCGTGACGATTCTCGTGCTGCCCGGAAATTTGATCTGCTGCAGGGCCTTCCCAAGTATTTTGGACTTGGCCGACATGCGCACTTCGACAATGTACTGCGGTGTATCGCGAACATTGAACACGACCTGCATGCCTTCATACTGAATGTTGTGTTCGATCAGGTCTGCCAGCATTCTCGTGCTGTTGTAAACAAGATCGACGCTCAGACGCTTGAACATTTCGATGTTGCGCGGATTGTTGACGCGTGCGACTGTCGTTTTGACATTGAAATGCTTTTTGGCAATCTGGCAGCCGACCAGGTTGTCTTCGTCCTTGCCGGTGACCGCAACATAGAAGTCCGCATTGCGACAGCCTGCATCGGCCAGCACTTTGATCATCGTTCCGTCCCCGATAAACACACGCACCGCGCCGAAACGATTGACAATACGCTCAGCATGCGCTGCATTCTGCTCAATCAGGGCGATATCAACATCCTGGTCCCGCAGTGATTCGATCAGGTAATAGGCAAGTTTCCCACCGCCCATAATGACAATTCGCTTCATCAGCTCACCTCAATCAGAACGACCTGATCATTTTCTTCGATCTCCAATGCTGACGTAATCGGGTACAGCGTGCCGGCGCGCAGAAGCCCAAGCACAACCTGACCGTCCATCGTCACGATGTCCGACAGTTCCTGCCCGATCAGCTCATCATCGACAGGAACATTGTGGTACTCAAGCGTCTTCCCGTACATGCGGTGACTCATGATCACGCCGGCATCATCCATATCGCGCAGGATGGCATCGACCGTCTGCCCCGTTGAGCTGATCACTTCAAGTCCCAGCTCATCAAAGGCGAACTTCTTTTCCGGATTGTAAAGGCGTGATATCACCTTTTTGACACCGAACAGCTGTCTTGCCATAAGGCTCGCCATAATATTGATATTGTCCGATTGCGTGACGGCACAGACGACATCGGCCTGACGAATATCAGCGCTTTCCAGCACGTCTTCGTCAATGACGACACCCGATATTTTGCGGCAATCAAGGTGTTTGGCATGCACAACCCAGGCATCACCCTGATCAATCAGGACGACGTCATCATCTCGTTTCAGGAGTGCCTCAGCCAGCGCAACACCGACTTTACCGGCTCCTATAATGACTACTTGCATGGATGTTTCCCTATCTCGTACATAACAATGGCGCCGGCGACGGCGGCATTCAGCGACTCCGTATTGCCCCTCATGGGAATCGAGAGCCGTTCAATTTCTGAGTTTTTCACGCTGTCCGAAAGGCCGTGGGCTTCATTGCCCACAATCAGAGCGTACGGCCCCCGCTCAAACGATTCCTGACTAAGCGATCGGCCGCCTGCATCCAGCGCATAAACGGTCACGCCCGCGCCGATCAGAACACGCAGGGCATCTTCCGTATTATCCACCCGAACGACTCGCTGACGCAAGACAGACCCCATCGAAGCTCTGAGCGCTTTTCTCGACAACGGTGACACGGCACCCGCTTTGTACACGAGCGTGCCGAACCCAAATGCCTCGGCACTGCGGCTGAGCGCACCGACATTGCCGGGGTCGGCAAGGGAGTCGAGCAAAAGATAATGCCCCTGATCCGGCACAATCAGCCGGTCAATGCCATACTCGGGCTTTGCTGCCGTCATGATGACGCCCTGCGGGTTTACTGTATCGGCCAGCCGCCGAAAGAGATCGGGCGGCAAAATAAGCGTTTCCGCCTCCACGCGATACGTGTCAACGACGGATCGCAGGTCTTCTTCCCGGTCAGAGGCACCAATCAATAAATCGGGTTCAATGCCGGATGCGAGTGCATCTTCGACGAGCCGCCGGCCCTCAAGGATGATGCGTCCTGATTCCGATTGGCGCGCAAACGATTTAACGAGCGCCTTGTAGCGCTCGTTATGTCGGCTCGTGATGACGATGATTGACTGCATTGGCAAAAAGGGCGGCGGTTCTGCCGCCGCCCGCATATCCTCTACAGTGCAGCTTTAGCCTGCTGAACGAGGGCTGAAAAACCTTCTTTGTCCCGCACGGCAATGTCGGCCAGTACTTTTCTATCCAGTTCGATCCCCGATTTGGCGAGACCGTTCATGAAGCGGCTATATGACAGTCCATTCTGTCTTGCGCCGGCGTTGATTCTCGTGATCCAGAGGCGACGGAAATCACGCTTCTTGTTGCGTCGGTCGCGATAAGCGTAGGAAAGCGATTTCATCACCGCCTGATTTGCGACTTTGAACAGCTTGCTCTTGTGACCGAAATAGCCTCTGGCCTGCTTCAATACCTTCTTGTGGCGCGCTCTTGAACGGACGCCTCGTTTTATTCTTGCCATATCTTTTACCTCCGTATGGCGGCTGAAACCACCGCCCGATGCTTAAATTTAGTAAGGGAGCAATTGTCTCAGTTTTTTATAGTTCGCCGGGCTTGCTTCAACAATACGGCGGAGCTGACGCTTGCGCTTGGCAGACTTTTTCGTCAGGATATGTTTCTTGAATGCCTGGGCACGCATAATTTTGCCCGTGCCAGTTTTCTTGTAGCGCTTCTTGGATGCGCTGTGGGACTTTTGTTTGGGCATGATTCTCCTCCTGTGACGGCATGACAGTCTAGCGCTGCCGTGCCCGTTATTTCTTATCTTTTTTCGGACTCAGGTACATGATCATATTGCGGCCTTCGACACGCGGAATGCGGTCGATTTCAGCGATATCGCCGCAGCCTTCGGCAAAGCTTTTCATCACTTCGATGCCGCGGCTTGCATACGCCATTTCCCGGCCGCGAAAGCGTATGACCACTTTGACGCGGTCGCCTTCTTCCAGAAAGCGTATCGCATTCCTGGTTTTAACCTGCAAATCGTGGTCGTCGGTTGTCAGTTTAAGCTGGACTTCCTTGACGGTCGTGGTCTTCTGATTTTTTCTCGCCTCCCGCTCCTTCTTGGCCATTTCGAACGCGTAACGTCCGTAATCCATGATGCGGGTGACCGGGTTATCCGGATTTGGTGAAATCAGGACGAGATCCATATTTGCGTCAAGTGCGCGCTCTTTCGCGACACTGAGCGGTACTACGCCCACCATCTCCCCTTTGTCGTCAATCAGACGAACTCTCGGAAATGAAATGTCGTCGTTTATCAGCAGTCCTTTTTGTTTAGCGATATTGGTGCCTCCTTTAATCTTTACGCACAAAAAAAGCGGTGTCTTCCGCTCCAGAAAAAAGGCAGTACCTTTGAATCTTAACCTCTTCGCTCGAAGCTGAAGGTGAGAAGCGGAAACTTCTTCTTATTGACATTGTGCATTGTAACGGCCGCTTTTGCCCGTGTCAAGCGCCCAGGGCACCTTACAGCAGATGCCGGGCGCCTGACTCGGGTGTTAACTGCCACCTGTCAGGTGCTAAATGAACAGATTCATATTCGAATGGTCACTGTCATTCAGCATCGTCGCGACGCCGCCGATTCTGACACCGTCCAGAAGCTCCTCCGCCTGCAGGCCCATGACATCCATAGTCATCTGGCAGGCGGTCATTTCAACCCCCATCTCCATGGCTTCGCGAATCAGTTCTTCCAGACTGCTGATGCCTTTCTTTTTCATCACGGAGCGGATCATTTTGGAACCGGCACCGGCAAAATTAAACTTGGACAACCCGAGCTTCTTCGATCCCTTCGGCAGCATACGGCCGAACATGGTCCCCATGAAATCTTTCTTTACTCTGGGAATCGGCCTTTTGCGCAGAATGCTGAGTCCCCAGAACGTGAAAAACATATTGACCTTGTTTCCCATCGCTGCGGCGCCCGTCGCGATGATGAACGACGCAATCGCCTTGTCAAGATCACCGTCGAAGACAATCATCGTCTTTTCTTTAGCGCCGTCTCCTGTCTTCGCAGCATGTGTGCTCTCGCGCACCATACTCTCACCCGGACCTGTCATGCCCTTTTGAATTTGGGCGGTAAAGCGGCCTTTCCCTTCGGCCTGCGTGACGAGTGTATTGCCCGTATTCTCCGCCCAGTTTCTGATGTCCCGTGCAAACCCCGGATCTGTCGCGACGACATCGAGCACATCGCCGGCTGCCAGATCCTCAATCGCTTTTGCGACCTGAACGATCGGTCCCGGGCAGCTCAGCCCGCAAACATCCAGCATTTCCACCCGTCGGGCCATCGCGTCTTCCTCCTGATTGACAATTTTGTCCTGATCCGTCGCCTGCGGCACACTTCCCGGCAGCTCCGGATCGTCCAGCGATGACG
>DUPJ01000158.1 GCA_012838355.1 Clostridiaceae bacterium | reverse complement strand
GCCTCATGGCCGCGCTCCGCATCATCGACGAGGCCGAAGTTCACGACCTCGGCACCCAGCTCCATCAGCTTTTGCTCAATAAACGCACCGTAGCCGATCAGGCGCTCTCTCAATCCTTCGAACTGCGCCCAATAGGCTTTCAGCCCCATCGAATATAAACCGACGCGCGGCTTCCTGTACGTTATGCGATTCACCATGTACTGTCTCCTTATGCGAAACGGCAAGTTCTGTTAACTCCCGCGTCATCATTTAGCACAATCTTGTTGACCTCGCGCTGCCATTATTTACGAAAAGGAAGCGCCTGCTGTTAAAATACCATTATTTCCCATATAATCGCCTGTCGACAGACAGAATTCTTGTCTCAAATAACGCGTGTATTCAGTCTAAAGTTGACAAAACATGAATGCATCCATTACTCTTGTTGAAAAATAACAATATCTTGCTTAGTTTAACAACAGTCAAAAATTCGAGGTTGGCATGGCCCGCAAGAAACTCTATGAAAAGCTGTCATTCGACTGGACCGACGATTCGATCCGCCTTTTTGTCAGCCCGACACCGCTCAGCAAGTCGCTGCCCTATTTCATTCAGGAAGTGGGCGATTTCAAAACATTTTATCCTTATTATACGGAACGAACCAATTTGAAATCATATCAGCTGATTTACACGCTTCAGGGGGAAGGCAGGCTGGAGTATCTGGGCAAGCAGTTCACCATTCTGCCGGGCCACCTCTTCCTGATTGACTGCACGATCAATCACCGCTACTTCACGCCGAAAGGCAAAACCTGGGACTTTCTCTGGATCCACTTCTGGGGCAGTCAGGCCAAAACCTATTTCCAGGAGCTGATGCGGGGCGGCTACCAGATTCTCTCGGTCACCAACCGGTTTCAGATCGAAAGCTATCTGCGCCGCGTACTCTCGCTGAATCAGAAGAGACTGATCGGCTGCGATGTGATGAGCTCGCATCTGATCGACACCATTTTGACCGAGTGTCTGCTGCACGTGCTGGCATCCAATCCGCCGAGCCTGACGATGCCGAAAGATATTGCAAATGTCATCAGCGATATCGAAGAGCATTATCGGGAGCCGATCTCACTCGATCTCCTGGCAAATCGTCACGGCATCAGCAAATTCTATCTGGCTCACAAATTCAAGGCAAACACGCGCACGACCATCAATGAGTTCCTGATCAGCACGCGCATCGCCAATGCCAAGAAGCTGCTGCAGAGCACTGACCTGACGGTCACCCAGATCACCTACGAAATCGGCATGAATAATGTCACGCATTTCATCAATCAGTTCAAAAACCGCGAAGGCATCACGCCGCTCGCCTACCGCAAGGTCTGGCGATCCGGAACAAAAAAGGATTACGGCTACGCCCATATCATCAAGTAGACTGCTCCGAAATCTGCTGGCGGTACTTCTCGGATTCCCAGCTGCCGATGAAGCTTCTCGCATCCTGTCCCATAACGGACAGAGGCAGCTGTTTCTTTTCGATCGTCTCGATGATGAAGATCACTGACGCGAGTGTTTCCTCGATGACTTCGGCCTTGGACCGCGGCATGCGGTACGTCACACTGCCGTCGGCATGAATCGTGGCTTTGTCCTCAATCGGCTCATCACCAAATGCCAGTTGGTTTTCCAGAAATACCTGCTGATCCGGATAGAGCAGCGTACGCTCAAAAAAGCCTTCGTCATAACGTCCGGAAGCAAGACGTTCACGGAGGAACGGCGTCGCCGATACGATGCGCCCGCCGGCTTCTGCGATCTGTATCGCCGGAAATGACGCGGCGTCAACATTAAAGAATGAAGCCATACGGCGATTGGCATCCTCGTGGATGGCGAGACACTGATCCGCCTCTTCCGCCGACACGATGAGGCCGTGATTTTGCATGATCATGACATTCGGAAAAATACCGTGCTCGGATTTCACGCGGTCCCGTTCCTCCCGGATCGCAAACGCCAGCCGCGCACCGGGATTTGTGTAGGGTACAAGTCCCCAGCGATAATCGGCTTTAGCAAAGATCTCCGTCAGGACCTGTTTTGACATTTGGGTGCAGGCAGCCAGATTGCTGTAAACGCTGTGACTATGGGCAACATATCGTTCCAGAATCGCATGGAAGCCGGCTTCAACAGACGGCCTGACAACGGCGAGGCCGGGTATCGTTTCTGTTTCTGCCTTTGCCAGGGCCGCTCCGCTCGCCTCAACATCGTCAAAATCGGTGGCCGCATGCTCCAGATAAAAGTCCTTGAGAGGCTGATAGCTCATCACCGCATAGCCTTTATCCAGACCGATGTCGGACAGTTTGTAACCGGAGGCCTTGATGGCCATCAGACTGTCATTCAGCTTCACCGACGTATTGCCGCCGCCGCCCTGTACATAATCGACCCGCGCACCGATGGCGGCGGAAAGCGACACGTAGCGTTCGAGACGTTCCCGGTGTTCAGCGACGAAAGGGATATCCTGCTTCATTGCCGTTTCTCCAATACAGATTCTTCATAAGCTTTGACATCGTCAATCCAGTCACGTCCCTGCGGTACGTCCTGCTTCAGGCAGTAGTAGTTCCACACGGCCGCGGCAGGCAAGTTCTTCCGCTCTTCCTGCAGCGCCAGGCGCAGCGTATAGTCGCCGTCGGCTTCAGCTCGGCGCATTTTTTCGACCGGTGCCAGAGCGGCATAAAGCAGCGCTTTTCTCGTGTTTCTGAGACCGATTGCCCAGGCGGCCAGCCGGTTGATTGAGGCATCGAAGAAATCCGTACCGATGAAGACGCGTTCTTCAAAGCCGTTGAAGACGATTTCATCCATTATCCGCTGCAGCTCGTCGTCATGCGTGACAACATGGTCACTGTCCCAGCGCACGGGTCGGCTGACATGAAGCAGCACGCGATCAACAAACTGCAGCACGGCGGAAATTTTGGCACTGATGACCTCGGTGGGGTGGAAATGGCCGGCGTCAAGACAGTAAAGCAGTCCGCGCGACAAGGCATACCCCAGCGCATACTCGTGACTGGCGACCGTGTAGCTCTCTGCGCCGATGCCGAAGAGTTTGCTTTCGATCGCCGGAATCACCTTGGCAGGGTCATAATCGATGCTGAAGATTTCATCGAGTGATTCCGTCATCAGACGACGGCGCACGGCACTGTCAACCGGCGTATCCTTGTAGCCGTCCGGCATCCAGAAATTTACAACTGAAGGCTGTCCCATCTGATCGGCAAAGTGTCCGGCGATTTCAAGCACGCGCTTGCCGTGATCAATCCAGAACTGTCTCGTCTTCTCCGAAAAAGAGGAGAGCGAGAAATCGCCGTCCATTTCAGGATGAGAAAAATAGGTCGGATTGAAATCAAGTCCGGTGTTCATCTTTTTTGCCCACGCGACCCAGGGTAAAAAATCCTCAATTGTGTACGCATCCCGGTCACGCTCCGGATCCGACTTGATCGCGTAGCTGGCGTGCAGATTCAGCTTTTTCACGCCGGGAATATAACTGTACGCCTTCTCCAGATCGGCTGTCAGCTGCTGAAACGTGGCCGCCCGTCCTCGATAGCTGCCCGTCACGGCGATACCGCCCGACAGTGTTTTTGCACCATCGAATCCAATCACGTCGTCACCTTGCCAGCAATTCACAGACAGCGGAATACGGTTGGTCTGCTCCATTGCCTGCTCCGTATCGACGCCCGCATCGGCAAACGCCTCTTTGGCGTATTCATATCCGGCTAAAATCTGCTTCTCATTCATATGAAAGTCCTTTCCCGCTTCGTGAGCGCCTGCCCGGGTTTCTGGTGACCGTCGCCTTTTAGCGCGCACAGCATAAAAATAATAGATTTTTTAAAAAGACCAATCCATGTCCATCTCAGCATATAGCCTTGCCTGTCGGAAAGCATCACGCATTGTTGGGCAATTATCTTCGGATCTTGCGATCTAAAAAACGGCATCCGTTTTACGGATGCCGTCTGACTTCTTAGCAACACTGGCGTGTGCAGTATTCCTTAAGCGCGATCTCTTTTCGCCATGTACATGAGCAGGTCAACCGTGCGGCTGGAATAGCCCCATTCGTTGTCGTACCAGGTCACGACCTTGAAGAAACGCTTCTCGTCCTTCAGATTGTTCTCCAGCGTCGCAGTGGAATCGTAAATGGATGAGCGGCTGTCGTGGATAATGTCGGTCGAGACGAGCGGTTCATCCGAGTAGCCCAAGATATCCTTCAAGTAGGTCTCGGATGCCTTTTTCAGGAGGCTGTCGATCTCTTCGATCGAGGTGTCGCGGCCTGATGTAAAGGTCAGGTCAATGATCGAACCGGTTGCAACCGGAACGCGGAAACTCATGCCCGTCAGTTTTCCATCCACTTCCGGAAGCACTTTGCCGACCGCTTTGGCGGCGCCTGTCGAGGACGGAATAATGTTGATTGCTCCGGCTCTGCCGCCGCGCCAATCTTTTTTGGACGGGCCATCGACGATTTTCTGTGTTGCCGTATACGCGTGACACGTCGTCATAAGGCCTTTTTCCAGACCGATGCCTTCTTTCAGAAGCACATGCACGATCGGCGCCAGTCCGTTCGTTGTGCAGGATGCATTGGAGACGACGTGGTTGACCGCCGGATCGTACTGTTCATTGTTGACACCCATCAGGAGCGTCTTCACATTACCCTTCGCCGGTGCCGAGATGATGACCTTTTTTGCGCCAGCCTGAATATGGCCCTCAGCCGCTTCCAAACTGGTGAACAGCCCCGTGCATTCGATAACATAATCGACGCCCAGTTCTTTCCACGGCAGATCCTTCGGTTCTCTCTCGGCGGCGATGCATTTTGTCTTGTACTGGCCATTGACGATCAGGGTATCTTCCTCAGCGAGGCCGGGTGACGATTTTTCCGTCGCCAGTTCGCCTTTGAACGGTCCCTGCGTCGAATCCCATTTCAACTGATACGCGAAATAATCGGCATCCGTGGCCACATCGGCAACGGCGACGACATCGATCTCTTTACCCAAAAGTCCCTGATCAACCATGGCCCGGAACACGAGGCGGCCGATTCTGCCAAATCCGTTAATTGCTACTTTAACTGCCATAACTATGTAAAGTCCTTTCCGGAGCCATTAAGCGCAGCTCCTCTAAGCCCAACAAACATTATAAACGATAGGTTCCCGCATCCCCCCTTGCAGGACACAAAAATGGAAATTTCGTACCTTGTGCGGAATTTCAAACGATTTCGGCTGCTTTTTCGGGGAGAAATGACAATCGCCGTCATGGACGGCGATTGTCTTTCGCATCTTTGTGAGACAAATGACGGAGATATCAGGCTTTGAGGACCGGATTTCTCGCCGCCTGTGTTTCATTCGGCCTGGCAATGGGTGTGTTGTGCGGAGCACCTTTCACCAGATCAGGCTCGGTTGCCGCTTCTTCTGCGATCTTTTTGAACGCATCGATCAGCTGGTCGAGATCTTCACGTGTCTCGGTCTCCGTCGGTTCAACCATCATGGCTTCCGGCACAATCAGCGGGAAATAGACGGTCGGCGGATGGAAGCCGTAGTCGATCAGACGCTTTGCCACATCCATGGTGTTCACGCCGTACTTCGATTTCAGCACTTCACTCGTGATAATGAACTCGTGCATCGTCTTCGTCGAGGTCGGCACCTTGTAGTCATTTTTCAGCTTCTCGAACATATAGGTCGAGTTCGCAACGGCACCTTCAGACACAGCTTTCAGGCCGTCCTGTCCGTTTGCCAGAATATAGGCATACGTCCGCACGAAGATTCCGAAGGAACCGATGAAGCCGCGCACTTTTCCGATCGTGTCCTCTGTCTCGTGAACGAGTCTGAACTGATCATCCTGTTTTTCGACAAACGGAACCGGCAAAAACGGTGCCAGAATATTCTTCAGTCCGACCGGTCCGGCACCGGGGCCACCGCCGCCATGGGGCGTCGAAAAGGTCTTGTGCACGTTCAGGTGAACGACATCGAAGCCCATGTCACCGGGCCGCACCTGCATCATAATGGCATTCAGGTTGGCACCATCGTAATAATTCAGGCCGCCGGCTTCATGAACCATTTTTGTGATTTCAATTACATTTTCGTCGAAAATGCCGAGCGTACTCGGATTCGTGAGCATCAGGCCGGCAATATCCTTGCCGTCGCCGATGGCCGCTTTCAGCGCTGCCAGATCAACCATGCCGCGCTCGTTTGATTTCACTTCACGCACCTTGTAACCGACCATCATGGCCGACGCAGGATTTGTGCCGTGTGCCGAATCGGGCACGATCATCACGTTTCTGTCAGTATCGCCGCGCTTCTCGTGGTACGCCTTGATGAGCAGCAATCCGGTCATTTCACCGTGCGCGCCGGCAGCCGGCTGGAAGGTGAAGCGGTCCATGCCGCAAATGAAACTCAGCTGCTTTTCCAGATCCCAGAGCAATTCGAGATTGCCCTGTATCGTGCTGTCAGGCTGCAGCGGATGTGTCTGGGCAAAGCCCGTGAGAGACGCCGCATCTTCATTGATCTTGGGATTGTACTTCATCGTGCAGGAGCCGAGCGGATACGTGCCGTTTTCGACACCGTAGTTTTTCAGGGACAAGTTGGTGTAGTGGCGCAGTACCGTAATCTCCGCCAGATTGGGGAGCGGTGCTTTCCCGGGTCGTGACGCGTCACCGTAATAGGCTGCTGCATCGACGTGCGGCAATTCGGCCTTGGGCACCATGCGCTGTCCTTCGACTTCACCTTTTTGCGTCACAATGACCGGTGTGTCTTTGTACATCATTTGGCCACCTCCTTGCCTGCGAAGCGTGTCACGGCCGCGATGAAGCGATCAAGCTGCGCCAGCGTCTTCTTCTCCGTAACCGCAATCAGCCACATATTGCCGGGCAGCACGTAGCCGCCCAGAATCCCGTCGTCAAGCAATGCCTTGTTCAGCGCGACCAGATCCAGATCCTTGACGGGTCTGAGGGCAAATTCACGGAAAAACGCGCCTTTGAACACCGGTTCGAACAAACCGGTTTCCACCAGTTTGCCAAGCAGGTACATGGCTTTCGACTGTGACTGCAGCGCCACTTCGCGCAAGCCGGATTCGCCCATCATCGCCAGATAAATTGTGGCCGATGTCGCGAGCAGCGCCTGATTGGAGCAGATATTGGAGGTCGCTTTTTCGCGGCGGATGTGCTGCTCTCTGGCCTGAATCGTGAGCACATAGCAGCGTTTGCCGTCGCGGTCGACTGTTTCGCCGCAGATACGGCCGGGCATACGGCGCAGGAGTTCATTCGTCGTGGCCATGTAGCCGACCGTCGGTCCGCCGAAATTTTGCGGCAGGCCTAGACTCTGGCCATCGCCGACCGCAATATCGATGCCGCACTCGCCGGGCGGTTTCAGAAGTGCGAGTGAAATCAGATCGCAGGAGGCGACCGCCAGTGCGCCGGAAGCATGTGCTTTTTCGGCGAAACCGGTGAGATCCTCCACGATCCCGTAGTAGTTCGGGCTCTGGATCAGCCAGGCGGCGTATTCATCTTCTTCGGCGGGCAAAAACGACTCTGTCTGGCCGTTTTTATCAAGCGCGCCGAGCACAACTTCAAAACCGACCGCGTGCAGATACGTGCGGATCGTTTTCACGATTTCCGGGTTGACGCCTTCCGATACAAAAACACGCGAGCGCTTCTTAGTACGGCATGCCATCAGCATGGCTTCAGCCGCCGATGAGGCACCGTCATACATGGACGCATTCGACACGTCGAGGCCGGTCAGGCGGCAGATGTAGCTCTGCCACTCAAAAATTGCCTGCATCGTGCCCTGCGATATCTCCGCCTGGTAGGGCGTATATGCCGTTAGAAATTCCTGGCGCTGCGTCAGATGACGCACGGCCGCCGGCTGGTAGTGATCATAAATGCCGCCGCCCAGATAGCTGTCAAAGCGCTTGCTGTCGACATTCTTTGATGCCAGAGCATCAAGGGCGCGGATGACCTCATATTCCGCATAGCCTTCTTTTTGCAGATGATCGGATTCACCTTCGAAGCGAAGCTGATCCGGCACCATGTCAAAAAGCCGGTCCAGGCTGATGCCGACGGACTCGAGCATCGCCTGCCGCGATGCCCTGTCTTGGGGCAGGTAACCGTTCATTATGACTCCTCGGCAATAAGTGCTGCGTAGCCTTCTTTATCAAGCAGCTGATCCAGTTCGGCCGGATCCGACAGACGGATTTTGACGAGCCACGTGTCGTACGGTGTTTCATTAATCTGCTCCGGGGCATCTTCGAGTGTATCGTTTGCTTCGACGACTTCGCCCGCAACCGGCGCATAAACATCGGACGCCATTTTCACCGATTCGACCGATCCGATCGAGTCTTCAACGGCAACCGTTGTGCCGGCCGGAACGACCTCGGCAAATACCAGATCACCCATCTGATCCTGAGCATAATCGGTCAGACCGATAACAGCGATGTCACCTTCGACCTTTACCCATTCATGGCTCTTCGCGTATTTCACGTCATCTCTCAATTCGGACATAATTCCTCCTTCGCGCCAGCAGCGCATTGTAATACCATTTTTTATTTCAAGCGGTCGGGATAAACCCGCCTACTTTACAAAAGGACTTTCAACCTCCGAAAACGGAAGCTGCTTGCTGCGAATCTCGAGATACAGCTGTTTGCCTGCCGTGTCCAGATCCTTGTCGACAAATGCCGTGGCGATGCCTTTTTCCAGGGTTGGCGAATAGGTCCCGGATGCGACCTCACCAACGGCTTCCCCGTCCATGATGACGCGATAGTGCTCACGCGGGATCGCTTTCGATTCACTGACCAGATGGATCAGCCGGCGTCGGTTTGTCTCTGCCATCCGCTGTCCCTGGAACTCGTGTTCGAGATCAACGAAGCGGGTCAGGCCGGCATCCAGTGCTGAAATATCTTCACCCAGTTCATGTCCGTACAGCGGCAGTCCCGCTTCCAGACGCAGGACATCTCTGGCACCGAGCCCGGCCGGTACGATGCCGGCATCAATCAGCCCCTGCCAAAGCGCCGTTGTCGCTTCTGCGGGCACATAGAATTCAAAGCCGTCCTCACCCGTATAGCCGGTTCTGGACACGATCCATTCGACACGACCGTCCGGATCCGGCATCTGATAGCTGCGGAAACGCTTCAGGCCGAGAATAGCCTGCACGGCGTCCTCAGAAAAACCAAGCGAGGGCAAAACAGTCGCCGCCAGCTCACGAACCTTCGGACCCTGCCACGCGATCTGACCATAGCGATCGGAAACGTCTTCCACGGAAATATCGGCCGCGCCGACTTTTTCACGGTAACGACCGACACTCGATTCAATGTGCTGAACATCTTTGTCCTTGTTGGCGGCATTTACCACCAGAAAGTACGTCTCCGGCGCCGTTTCATAGACTAAAAGATCGTCCACGGTACCGCCGGCCTCATTGGCCAGCAGAGCGTACGTAATCTGATTCGGCTGCTTGCCGGAAATTTTTCTCGTCAGAAGCCAGTCCAGAAACGACGCACTATCCTTGCCTGAAACCACAATTTCACCCATGTGCGAAACGTCAAAGATGCCGCTGTCATTGCGAACGGCAGCCGTCTCCTCGCCGATTCCCCCGTACTGGACCGGCATGTCCCAGCCGGCATATTCGACCATCCGGGCACCTAAATCCACGTGGTGCTGATACAGCGGTGTTTTCTTCAAATCAATCACTCACCTTTCGACTTATCTAACGTGCATGAGGCAATTCTAACATATTCCACACACTGATTTTTGTGAATACATACAACGATATGCATAAGCCAGGCGGCCGTTTCGAACCGACAGTACAAATGTGACCAAATACTCTGCACAACTCATGACACATTCGTCCGGTCATGTGCGAACGGCTGCCTGTGCCAGGGAACGGGCTTTTGAAGCCGGCAGTACAAACGGCGAAAAGCGCGTATAATAACGGACGGCAGGAGGGTCAACTCATGGATTTGCGAAGCCACTTACGTCACATACCGGATTTCCCGCAAGCGGGAATCGACTTCATTGATATAACCCCGGTACTTAAAGATGCCGATCTTTTTAAGGAAACGATCCGGCAGATGGCGGACGCCGTCCGTGATCTCGATTTCGATCTGATCATTGGCGCCGAATCGCGCGGGTTCATTTTCGGTGCGCCGCTCGCTTATGCACTCGGCAAAGGTTTTGTGCCGGTCAGAAAAAAGGGGAAACTGCCGGCAGCAACCGTCAGCGCGGACTATGAACTGGAATACGGTACGAACACGCTGGAAATCCATCGTGACAGCATCCGCCCCGGAACCAAAGCCCTCATTGTGGACGATCTTCTCGCGACCGGCGGCACAGCGCTCGCCAACTGTCAGCTGATCGAAGCGCTGGGCGGGACGGTTTCGGGACTGCTCTTCTTCATAGAGCTCGACTTTCTCCAGGGCATGAAAAAACTTGCCGGCTACGACGTTCGCATCGTTCTGAAGCTCTAATCCAGCGGACAAGCTCTAATCCAGCGGACGGGAAGATTTGAGAACAGTCTTTTTTGCTTCGGAATCGGGTTTCGGCCGTCCCTTTTGATTGACTTTCAGCGGCAGGAATGCCGCTCCCACGAACATAAATTTCAAGGTATGCCTGACCGGATCGTCAGGCTTGCTTCTCGTCAGCATTTCACGCATGATGCCGTGCTCGGGGCAAGCCGTCAGGCGAGTCGCCTTGAAGCGGTTTCCTTTTTTTACCGGTGCAGTCTCTAGCGGCTCGCTGCAATGAGGACAGCAGGTGTCCGCAGCCGCCAGCGCAGCGCGAAGTGATCCGTCAGGCATCACATCCAGTGTGTGCGAAACGAGCGGTATGGTCGTGACCCGGCTCTGGTAGCGGTCGAGCCCGTCCGCCATTCCCTGCCGATTGAGATACGTCAGCACGGATGCCGCACCGGACGCGTCCGTGAGCGCCGAATGAAAGTCATCCGGTTTATCAAGACTGAGCAGATCGAGCGTGCTCTCAAGCGAACGCTGCTGCCCCGCCATTTCGGGTTCGATCTTCATTTGAAAATACATCTGCAGGTCGATGGCCGGCTGCGTGCGCTCGTCACCGAGAAAATGGCGGACATTCTGCAGCCAGACAAATGAATCCGACGGTGACCATGACAAGAATATGGCATCGTCTCCGCAAAAGTCACGAAAACGCTTTTCGACAGTGTGAAACGGATCCCCTTTTTTCAGGCTGGCCGTGTTCTGCTTTGTCACTTTGGCGATGAACGGATTGATCCTGCGGTAATGCACCGGACGGATCCGCCCGTAGAATGTGTCTTCAATGCGAAATTCGCGGTCCAGCCGCACGGCACCGACCTCGATCACTTCAAACGGCAGGTTCTCAGTCAGCTCGCGGTCGACCGCGGCATGCGGCATCGCCTGATTCCACTCGAGATCAAAGACGACGTAGCTCATGATGCGGCCTCTCTGACAAACATAAAGGCGGCCCAGTCGCGGTCGCTTTGCTCCGTCTGAAGCAAAAAGCCCGCAGACGTCATTTCCGCAATAAAGGCAGCCGCCCGATTTGTCAGCACGCCCGAAGCTATCAGGCGGCCGCCCGGCCGAACGGCACTCGAAAGTTCGTGTTTCAGCCCGACCAGAACATCGAAGATAATGTTGGCCACGACGACATCGGCTTCTGCCGTGCCCGGCTCAAGCGAGCCCGTTCTGGTCTCGATAGATACATCGTTAGCCGCGGCATTTTCCGCTGCCGTTCTGACAGCGACAGGATCGACATCGAGAGCAAGCACATGAGCAGCGCCCAGCTTTTTGGCAGCGATGGCGAGCAGCCCGCTGCCCGTGCCGACATCGATGACGCGATCACCCGGTGTGATCGCACCTTCCAGAAGCGCAAGGCATTGCGACGTCGTTTCGTGGCTGCCGGTACCGAAGGCCATGCCTGGATCGATCCGGATTATAATGTCGCGTTCGTTCAGCAAAAGATCCGCTTCGCGCCAGCTCGGCGTGACGACCGTGCGCCGGCCGATATAGAGCGGCACGGCATACTGTTTCCAGTTGTCGGCCCAGGATTCAGGCAAAACGATATCAAGAGAAATAAAGCCCAGGGACGCACAATCCTGATCAGACGGCAGGCGGTCATGAAGGTCAGCCAGACGGGCGCTGATATCGTCAACAAAGTCGTCCGTCAAAACGGTGACCGGTGCCTGTTTCGGATACATCGCGTTGTCGCGCCCCCCCTCCGCCTGCAGGAGCAGACGGTCGCCCGACCGGTAAAACCAGGCGGTCAATTCGACGGCATCAGGCAGAGAATCCAAAAAATCACTGCCGGCATAATTCAGTGAATCGGGGCGCGCGAGATCCTGCCGGATCTCCTCGGGGTCCACGACCGACACACCGAGTGCACCGGCTTCGAGCAGCCAGAACGAGAGAATATCGGCAGCCTCATGCGTCGTGTCGAAACGCAGGGCAACAACCTCCGTCTCTGTCACTTGGAGAATAACCCCTTGACTTTGTCGATGAAGCGCTTCCGTATCTGATAATTGTCGTCGGACGTCGTCTCTTCAAACTGCAGCAGCATGTCTTTTTGCTGCTGGGTAAGCCGTTTCGGAATCTCGAGCGTGACCGTAAAACGGTGATCGCCGCGCTGACTCGGGCGATTAATCAGCGGAATACCCTTGTTTTTCAGGACGAACTGCTCGCCCGGCTGGGTACCTTCCTTAAGGCGAAACGTTTCGGTACCGTCGATCGTGGGCACCGAAATCTCCGCGCCAACCGCCGCCTGCACGAAACTGACCGGTATCTCGCAAAACGTCGTTGTCCCGCGCCGCTGGAAGACGGGATGCGGCCGGATGCCGATCTCAATATAAAGATCGCCGTAGCTTCCACCCTGTCGGCCCGGTTCTCCCTCGCCGCGCAAGGTCAGCATTTCGCCTTCGTTTATGCCGGCCGGCACCGTCACTTTGAGCCGCTTCGTTTTGTCTTTGATGCCGCTGCCGCCGCAGCTGCCGCACGGGTTTGTGATTCGGGTGCCGCTGCCGCCGCAGTCGGGGCAGGGGCGTGTTGTCATCATCTGGCCGAACATGGTTTGCTGGCGCGATTGCACCTGTCCCTGACCGTGACAGGTCGGGCACGTCTCTGGCGGCTTCTTGTCAGCCGTGCCGTGTCCCTCGCAGACGCCGCAGATGTCTGCCTTCTTGATGCTGATCTCACGTTCCGCGCCAAACGCCGCTTCCATGAAATCGAGATTCATGCGATAGCGCAGATTGGCGCCTCGAGCCGGTCCCTGGCGTCTCGCCTGCTGACCGCCAAAACCGCCGAAACCGCCAAATCCGCCGAATATCGACGAGAACAGATCGTCAAGATCGAGATTGAAACCGCCGCCGAATCCGCCGTAACCGCCGTTCGTGTCGACGCCCGCGTGACCGAACTGGTCGTAGCGCTGGCGTTTTTCCTTGTCGCTCAGAACTTCGTAGGCTTCATTCGCTTCCTTGAACTGGTCTTCAGCCTTCTTGTCGCCCGGATTCACATCCGGATGATATTTCTTGGCAAGCTTCCAGTACGCCTTTTTTATCTGCTGTTCATCGGCTTCTTTCGAAACGCCGAGAACGTCGTAATAATCTCTTTTATCGGCCAACGCTTCGATCCTTCCTTATTTCAGGCCGAAACCCGCACGCGTCTTGCACATGCGGGTAACGGCCATGCGTTTTTACATTCTACGCGAACTGGCGTGTAACGCAAATCCGCTCAATTCACCGTTCCCCGGAAATTATTCCGGATCGCCGCCGGCATCCTTGAAGTCAGCCTCATACGTGCCGCCCGGACCGGACTCTGCCCCGCCGTCTTCCGACTGCGGACCGGCCGTCTGTTCGGTTTGCTTGTAAATCTGCTC
>DUPJ01000157.1 GCA_012838355.1 Clostridiaceae bacterium | reverse complement strand
GCCAGCCGATGCAAATTTTCGCCGCAGTTTTGAAATTGACACGCGAGATCACGTGCACATCGGCCGCGTCAATGCCTACCTGACCGATCAGGATTATGTGTGGAAGCGGAGCACCGACGGCGGTTTTCGTTATACCCTCGGGATCGATCTGTGCGAATCTTCCTACTGGCATCGGGGCCTCGGCACCGAGGCATTCATGGCCTATATCACCTATCACCGGCAGCATGGCATACAGGAAGTATTCACACAGACCTGGTCCGGCAATCTGCGCATGATCCGCGTCGCACATAAGTGCGGCTTTTCGCTGGTGGATCGAAAGCCGGATACGGTCAGTGTCTGTGGCCAGTTGTACGACTCGCTGACGTTCATGTTGAGCTGAATAAATGTTCACTTGACTTGTGACACAACCATTCACGTTCGGTTCAAACTAAACATTAACCTCTTTTTCTGGCATACTAGAAAGCAGGATACAGAAAGTGTGCACAGTCAAGCTCAGACATGACTGAATCCGTTTGTCCTAATTTGAAATTTGATTCCGGATTGACGACAGCGGCAGGGTTATATGCATGAATTTTCTTGTTCCGCGAACTGTTGCTGCCTGTTTTCAGGCACCACAATAGCAACTTCGGCGAAGATAAAGTAATTATACATTATCTTTCGGCATATTGCCACATCCCTGCTTAAGTTTATTTATATTGCCTTTCCCGGCAAGTTCAATTATCAGTACTTTTCGGCATTTTCTTGCAATTTATCACAATTTTGCCAATTTCTACAATATGAGGAACTTATTCAATTTTGCATGAAGATGCATATTTTTCATTGACCCTTGCCGCGAGCTTTGCTAGGGTACCTGTATAGTCAAGTAATATTGTTGACGAAGGAGGCCCCATGAAAAGAAGAACAACAAATCTGCTCATCTGTCTGCTGCTGACTTTCGCCATATTTGCTAGTGGTAGTATGGTCAGTGCCGCGGCAGGTGAAAAAGTGCCGTCACTTACCATTTTAAGTTCGCTCCCTGAAGCGAACATGGTGAATTATGAAATGGCACAGGAAGTTGCCGAGGAACTGCAGTTGCTCGGTGTTGACATCGTCGCCCAACCGATGGACTTCGCCGTCCTGCTCGATGTCATCTACGGTGAAGACTCCGATTATGACGCATACACCATCGGCTGGTCCGGTCGGATAGAGCGTCTCGACCCCGACATGTTTATTCATTCCATCAACCACTCGGAGAACGCAGATGCGGGCGGGAACAACACAAACAAATACCGCAATCCGGAATTTGATGCCATCGCGGATGCTCAGCGTCAGGAGATGGACATCGAGAAGCGCCGTGAGCTCGTCTTTGAAGCTCAGGAAATTCTGGCCGAAGACGTGCCCCATATCACGCTCTACAGCCGTTCGAACATGCAGACCTACAATAAAGACCGTTTCGCCGAAGTGATTAACATTCCGGGCGAAGGGCTGTTCAATGAGTGGACACCATTTACAATCGAACCGCTCACCGACAAAACGGTTCTCACGGTCGCAAGCAACGTGAACATCGATGACATGAACCCGCTCAGCTCGAAGAGCGTATACGGCTGGAGAAACCTCCGCCTCATCTACGACAAGCTGGTTCGACTGTCTCCCGAAATTGAACCGGTGCCTTGGGCAGCCGAGTCATGGGACGTCGTCTCCGATGATGTCATTGACGTGATCTTAAGAGAGGGCATGACATTCCACGACGGCGAGCCGGTCACAGTCGATGACGTCAAATTCTCCTATGAACTGTTCATCAGCGAGAACGTGGAATACTTCGCATCTTTTCTCACGCCGATCGACACGATCGAGATTGTGGATGAGAACACGGTACGCTTCAACCTGAAGTATCCGTATGCTCCGTTCATCACAAACACACTGGCCCAGATCCCGATTCTGCCCCAGCACATCTGGGAAGACATCGAGCATCCTGTCACTTACCCGAATCTCGAAGCCATCGGCAGCGGTCCGTTTAAGCTGGAACGCTTCCAAACCGGTGAGGAGCTCGTCGTTTCGCGTTTTGATGACTACTTCGAGCAACCCCTGATCGACGGCTACATTTTCCAGATTTTCGCTTCGCCCGAAGGCGTACTGACTGCTCTGGAGCTCGGCAACGTGGACATGGTCTCATATGACCTGGTCCCGGCACATACCGAGCAGATCTTGAACAACGCGGACGGCAAATATGACCATCTCGAACTGACAGAAGCGCAAGACATCGGCTTCTTCTATCTCGGTTTGAACTTGGATCGCGCTCCGTTCAACAACAAGGCATTCCGCATCGCCATGGCCCATCTGGTCGACTACGATCTCGCTGTTGACGTTCACCTGAACGGCTACGGCGACCGAGGCGGCGGCGGACTCGTCATTGTGGAAGGCAACCAGTTCTGGCATAACCCGGATGTGCCGATCTACGACACATACGATCCGGATCGAGCCAGAGAGATTCTCGAAGAAGCGGGATTCACCTGGGATTCGAGCGGCAATCTGCTGATGCCGGCCGAATAGGCCAGCGCAAGCCGGCAGCATAAAGCCCTGGACGATTGAAGTCGTTCCCCGGCCGACCTCG
>DUPJ01000003.1 GCA_012838355.1 Clostridiaceae bacterium | reverse complement strand
GACCTCGCGGTCGGCCGGGGATTTATACATCCGGCTTTTTCTTCCCGGATGCGCCGCCACAAAGAGGTATAGACGTGTTAAGTTACGTGTTGAAGCGACTCGGCATCATGTTGTTAATGATTTTTCTGGTCGCCACGATGATATTCTTTCTGTTCCGAACTATGCCGGGCGACCCGACGGCTTTTGTCGTCGACCCGTCGATTCCGCAGGAAGCGCGCGAGCATTTGCTCGATCGCTACGGGCTGAACGACAGCCTCTGGGTGCAATATCAGGTATTCCTGAAGGACCTGGTCCGGCTCGATTTCGGTGATTCCTTTTTCTACAATCGCCCGGCCATCGAAATAATGGGTGAAAAACTGGCCGCAACCTTGATCCTCATGTTCACCGCCATGATTCTGGCCTACGCGATCGGAATCATGTTCGGTGCCTACATGGCTTGGAAACGGGGATCTTTGGCTGAAACAAGCGGCATTGCCGTCGCCTTGTTTTTCCGCTCGGCACCGACTTTCTGGGTCGGACTGATGAGTATCCTGTTCTTTTCCGTCACGCTCGGCTGGTTTCCCGCGCAAGGCATGCGCACAGCCGGAACGGGCGGCGGAACGTTTGCCGAGATGTTCCTGAACACGGATTTCCTGAGGCACCTCGTGCTTCCTGCCTTCGTGGCAGCGCTCTACTTCATTGCCACACCGCTGCTGACTATGCGAAACAGCATGCTCGAAGTCATCTCCGAAGACTACATTGAAATGGCCCGGGCGAAAGGCATCAAGGAGAGGCGGATTCTGTTCCGACACGCCGCCAGAAATGCTCTCCTGCCGGTCGTCACTTCCGGAGCACTCTTCATCGGCTCGGCCATCGGCGGTCAGGTATTGATCGAAGTCGTTTTCAACTGGCCCGGGCTCGGCCGAGAAATCGTCACCGCCGTCACACGGCACGACTATCCTCTGGCGCAGGGGTGCTTCATCATTATCTCGGCGATGGTTATGGTCATGAACCTTGTCGCCGACCTGATCTACGCAGCCTTGGATCCGCGTATTTCATATCAAAGGACGGGAGGGTAACCATGGCTGAGACAAAAAATGCTGTGCGCACCCGCAGGCACGTTAACAAACAAAGTGTCTGGCGATTATTTCTGAAGAACCTCAAGCGCGATAAACTCGCCTTGTTCGGCATCATCATGCTCATATTTTTCATCCTGGTCGCGATCTTCTCCACCTCGCTCGCACCATATGGACCCCGCGACAGGCACTACAACGAGGACGGCAAGATCCGCCGGCTGGAACCGCCGTCGTCGGCACATCCATTCGGCACAACCGATGTCGGGCGCGACATATTTTCACAAGTTATACTTGGGACCAGAACAGCCCTGCTTGTCGGCATACTGGCCGCCATTCTGGTCACCGTTGTCGGCTCAGTCGTCGGAATAATCGCCGGTTATTACGGCGGCTGGATCGATACCGTGGTCATGCGGGTCGTGGATTTCTTTTACGCTATCCCGTTCATCCCGTTCGTTATTGTGCTGGCGGCTGTTCTGAAACCCTCCATCTGGAATATCATCCTGGCGGTATCGCTGCTCTCCTGGCGCACAGTCGCACGACTCGTTCGCTCGCAGGTACTGTCCGTATCGAAGCGGCCGTACATCAAAGCCGCAAGAGTCGCCGGTGCCGGTAATCTTCGCATCATGTTCAAGTACATCCTGCCGAATGTAGTTCCCCTCATTTTGCTGGAAATGGCATTCATGGTGAACTGGGCAATCACAGCGGAGGCGAGCATCGCATTCCTCGGCTTCGGCGATCCGCGTGTCCCGAGCTGGGGCCAGATTCTTCATATCGTCTTCTCCACCGGCAACTCACGCGTCGCCTGGTGGTGGATCACCGCACCGGGACTTGCCATCGTGCTGCTGCTTTTGTCGATCTTTTTCGTGGCCCGCGCTATGGAAGAAGTGGTTGACCCGCGTTTAAGGAGGCGATGATGGCACTACTCGATGTCAGAAATATCACCATTGAATATAAAACAGAATCCGGTCTGCTCCGTGCCGTTGACGACGTGTCATTCACGCTGAACGATGGTGAAAGCCTCGGACTGGTCGGCGAATCGGGATGCGGCAAGACGACGCTTGCCAAATCGATTATGCGTTTGCTCGCTAAAAATGGCCGTATCAGTGAAGGACAGATGATTTTCAAAGGCGAGGATCTCATCACGAAATCGGATGATGATATCCGCCGCCTGCGTCTGGACGAGATCGCTATGGTCTCCCAGAGTGCAATGAACGCTCTGAACCCTGTACATACAGTCGGAAAACAGCTTATCGAGGGCATTCAGGCACATTCGAAAGCATCGAAACGCGAAGCCTATCAGCGCGCGGTCGATGTCTTTCGCATGGTCGGACTTGAGGCAAAACGCCTGCGAGCCTATCCGCATCAAATGAGCGGCGGCATGAAGCAGCGCGCGATCATCGCGATGGCGCTCACGCTGAACCCTTCCCTCATCATAGCGGACGAACCGACGACGGCACTGGACGTGGTCGTGCAGGATCACATCCTGCAGCAGATCATCCGCTTGAAGAAGGAAATCAACGGCGCCATGATCCTGATTACGCATGACATCTCAGTTGTGTCCGAAACGTGTGATTCCATTATCGTCATGTACGGCGGCAAGATCATGGAACAGGCTCCGACGAGTGTCTATTTCCGTAATCCGACCCATCCCTACTCGCTCGGACTGAAGAACGCATTCCCCAGCATCACCGAGATCGGCGAAGAGCTGATCTCCATCCCGGGAACACCGCCTGACCTGCATCAGGAGCAGCCCGGCTGCCGTTTCAGCGCGCGCTGTCCGTTTGCCACACCGAAATGTGAGGCAGAAGTTCCTCAGCTCGAAATGATCGGCGAGAACCACCGCTCGGCATGTCACTACAACGATGATGTTGAGCGGTTCAGAGCAGAAAGCAAAAAACCGGAAACCTGGCAGGCCGTCAGAGAGCGTATCGCTCAGGCCGCCGCGAAAGCGAGTGATCTGAATGGATAAACCGTTGATTCAAATTGAAAACCTGACAAAGATCTACCCGGTACATCGAAAACTGCGTGACATTATCGGCGGGAAGCGACCGGCGGTCCGTGCCGTTGACAGCATAAACCTTACGTTGAAATCGGGCGAAATACTGGGACTTGCCGGAGAAAGCGGTTCCGGCAAAACGACAACCGGCGAGATCCTCGTGCGTCTGCAGGATGCAACCGGCGGTCAAATCAACATCGCCGGGCATCCGCTCGACAGCCGCGACCGGAGAACTAGAAAGCGCTTCCGCAAAGACGTACAGATGATATTCCAGGACCCGTACGAAACACTGAACCCGCGCTTCAACCTCTTTGATACGATCGCCGAACCGCTTCGCATACATGGGGAGCGGAACCGCACAGTTCTCTATGACCATGTCATCAAAGTACTGGAGATCGCAGAACTGAAACCGGCGGAACATTACGTCTATCGTTTCCCGCACGAACTGTCGGGCGGGCAGCGCCAGCGGGTTGCGATTGCCCGCGGCATCGTTCTGGACCCCAAAGTGTTGGTCGCGGACGAACCGGTTTCCATGCTGGACGTCTCGATCCGTGCTGATATCCTGAACCTGCTGAAGCGCCTGCGGCGCGATATGGGGCTCACCATGCTCTACATTTCGCATGACCTCTCAACGATCAAGTATCTTTGCGACCGGATCGCCATCATGTATCTCGGCAAAATTCTCGAAATCGGCCCGGTAAATGAGGTTATCGACAACCCCGTTCATCCCTACACGCAGGTTTTGCTTTCCGCCGTTCCCGTGTCGGATCCTGAATACAAGAAAACAAGAATCCTCATCGATGACGAAACACCGGATCAGATCAATCTGCCGGAAGGCTGCCGTTTCGCTCCGCGTTGCCCCTTCGTTAAAGATATCTGCAGGACGTGTGACCACACCCTGTTCGAATACAAGGATGATCATCGCCATGCCTGCCTCTTCACGAAAGACGAGCAGACAGTTAATACCTGAAGTTTTACGACTATGCGGATCACGTTGTTCACTCTATCGGCACACCGAACGCTTGCAGACCCCTGTATGCGATTGCGGTGACCATCCCGGTCCAGTTCAACGGCGATCACAGGATCTTGGAGTCACGTCAGGCTAGTAATGATGCCGTGCTGGATTGCCACGTCATGCAGATCGCGGAACATGGCTTTCATATTAGGACCGTATTCTACCGGCAAGGCCTGGATGAAGCCGTCATAAACGATCTTGTCTTTGAATGGCAGTATATTCATTTCAATTGAAACCGGCAGGCTCTGCCGCAGCATCGCGGACAGAGCATCACTTAATCCCTTGATTCCATAGAGCCTGCTGTCCTCATCTTTTTCACCCGCAACGAGAATAACTGCATATTCCGGCTTATACTCAAGTACAATACCCATTTTGATTTCCTGCCTGCGTTTCCACCCGCGCACTATGTCTGCCTCTTCAGGCATAAGTGCAGCATCCTTCAGGTAATCGTCGATCAGGGAGGGGGTATCCCATAATGCGTTCCTGACCTTGAGCATCATGGCTGTTGTCGCCCCGTTCGGATTATCGGGTCCAATTTTCACATCAAGCACATTTCCACGATCATTGACATAGCCGAGAAGACCTAACCAGACTTTGTAAAATTGCCGGCATTCGGTTTCCGTCAATTGTGCAGTGCCGGCATCCTCAATCAGCGCACAGCATCGCTTGTACTTCTTTTTGCTTCCGCAAAGACAAGGATCATTTCTGCCGACATGCTGATTGTGCTGCAGAAACAGCGGCTCAGACAGTTCACGATTGCTGACTATTTCCATAAGTTCTGTGGGCGTATGTCCCTTGTTTTCCCAGCGACGCGCGTTGTTCACAAGTGACATGATCAAGTCGAGAATATCCTGAATCTGCGAATCTTCCTCAAAGATGCAGTCATTGTCTGCCAGAATCGACATGACGTCTCCAAGAGGCGCACCATTCTCCAATTGAGCACTCATCTGACGGATCGCCCGGATGGTATTTTGCCCGCAACCAAAGGTTTCGAACATGAAATCAACAAAATTATGCCAGTCCGAATCATCCGCGAAGCTTTCATCAGCATATTTCAGGAATTCAGTTTTTTCGGGAAGATAGCGCGGTTTATCCGCTTGGTCTTGCAGCAAGTAATCTGCATTTTCCAAGTTGTCAAAAAAATAATAATGTACCAGATGTTTCTTATAGAAACCGTATTTGCCTTTTTTCAGGATAAGCGGGAGCAGCAATACATAAAGCGCTTCCGTCGTCGTCTGATCCACGTTCTGGCTGTTAAGGAACCACTGATTAATGCAAACCACGTTCTGATCGAATAAAATAGAGAAAACAGTCACAAGGTGGTTCTGAACATGCAGCAAAGCTTCAGTGATTTGGAATACAAAGGCCGTCGCCGACAGACCCGT
>DUPJ01000156.1 GCA_012838355.1 Clostridiaceae bacterium | reverse complement strand
CGTGACAAAGCGGCTGATGCCTTCGGCGAACATGGCGAACGTTTCCTGACGCTCGCGCAGGGCCACAGCCACATCACGGATGCGCACGATCGGGCCGGCAATCAGCTGGGGGAACAAGGCGACATACGTGCCGAGGTCAATGATGTTCGTTTGCACCCAGACACGCCCCCAGTACAGATCGATCACGTACGACAAGATCTGAAACGTATAAAAGCTGATCCCGATCGGCAGCGGCAGGCCGGGCATACTGATGTCTGCTCCCGTCAGCGCAGCGATATTGCCGGCAATGAAGTCGGCGTATTTGAAAAAGCCGAGCAGACCGATATTGAAAATAACCGCGACGACGAGCCATGTTCTGGCCCGTTTCGCATGGTCAGTGCCGCGCGCGTGTTCGAGCCGGAGACCGAGCCACCAGTTGACGACAATGGACAGAATCATGAGCAGGACAAAGGCCGGTTCGCCCCAGGCGTAAAAGACAAGGGAGAAGAAGAGCAAAACGGCATTTTTCCCCGCTCGGGGCACGACATAATAAACGGCCAATGTGACCGGCAAAAAGAAAAACAGGAACGGAATGCTGGAAAACAGCATCAGGGATTCAAAATGTCGGCCGGAATGGCATGCGTGCGCAGATAATCATCCCAGCGTTTCACTGTGTCGCTGCCGAAATGCGTGCCGTCGCTCGTACTGCCTTCGGGCAGTACACCGTTTTCGTCGTACAGTGCTTCGGCCGAATTCAGGAACCAGACGCCGTTCTCTTCGCAGAGTCTGAGAATGGTGCGGTTCATCTGCTGAACCAGTTTGTTGTTCGGTATGTAGCCGAGCCGGTCGAGTTCCGCTTCAACGGGCAGCACCGACTGCACGTAGATGATTGCGTCCGGCTGTGTCTCAACGATGTTCTTGATCACCCGGTCAAAGAGGTCTGCCAGTACATCCTGATTGGGCCAGGACATTTCATTGACGCCCAGCATCAGGTAGACCTTCTTGTACTGATACTGTTCAAGTGCGTCCGGAATCAATGCCTGAACGCCGCCCTGGATGCGGATGGGCTGGGTGAAGTAAGATTCCACCTGAAGGCTGTGGCGGGTGTAGTAGGTTGCGGTATCGATCGTGCCTGCCAGCATCTGGAGTCCCACGATTGAGTTGCCGATGAAGACGGCGTCACTGAAATAGTCATCATCTACGGGATGCATGAGGGGAACAATGCGGTCGCTTTCCACATCGAGGGGATCGAGTCCGGCGTATTCACTCGGTGCGGCCGTCCATTCCGGGCGAAGCCCGTGCGGCAGCGTCTCTCCCGGTGGCTCGGTCGGTTCGGGCGCTGCTGTTTCGGTTGTGACGACCGGTTCAGCGGTGGTCACAGGGCTGGTGAACAGTGCAGTGGTATCGCTTGTCTCTCCGGAAAAGCGCGCACTGGTTGGCAGCCTGCCGTCAAAAAACTGCCAGATCAGGCCGTAGCCAAGCGCGAATGACAGCAGAAAACCGAGCAGGATGCCCGGAATAAAATAAATGGCAAAGCGTGGTTTCCGTTGACGCCGTTCCGCCATATTGCCGATTAAGCCTCGTCGACAGCTTTCAGAATCAGGCGAAGTACTTTCGTTGCATCCTCTGCCGCCAGAGCGGCAATGCGATTGACGTCCTCGTGCGAGAGCGGTTCGCTTTCGATGCCGGCAGCCATGTTGGTCAGAAGGGACATACCGACGACCCGCAGACCGGCGTGTTTTGCGACGATGGCTTCGGGTACGGTCGACATGCCGACCGCATCGATGCCGAGACGCCCGAACATGCGGATCTCGGCCGGCGTTTCAAAGCTCGGACCGGACAGCATGCCGTACACGCCCCGCTGTAAGGGCAGACGGGCATCCTTGGCCCTGGACAGAACGGCTGTGATGATACCGTGGTCATAAACGGTGCTCATGTCGGGGAAGCGCGTGCCGTAGCGGGCGCTGTTATCACCGATGAGCGGATTCATGCCGGAGTAGTTGATGTGATCCGTAATCATCATCAGCTGACCGGCCTGAAACGTCGGATTAACGGCACCGGCAGCATTTGTCAGAACGACCGTCTTTATGCCGAGATCGGCCATGATGCGCACGCCGATGCCGAGCATCTGGGGCGGATAGCCTTCATAGTAGTGGAAGCGACCCTGCATGACGAGATAGGTCAGCCCGTCTGCATCGCCGATGACGAAGCGGTTCTGATGGCCTTCGACTTTTGAAACAGGAAAGTCCTGAATCGACGTGTAGTCGACTGTGACACGGTTTTCGAGCGTATCGGCAAATCCGCCGAGACCGGAACCCAGAATAAGGCCGGCTGACAATGTGCGGCTGTCGGCTGCCCGGATGGCGTTGACGGCATGATCAATCACAAGTTGGTACGGCATATCTCCACCTCACTGTCGTTTACTTTACCACAATTCAGGCGTGCCGAACCGTGCGCGATCAACCGCCTAGATAGGCTTTTATCAGGCGCTCGTCATGGAGGAGATCGGCGCAGCTCGCCGTTGTCACAATGCTGCCCGTTTCCAGAACATAGCCGCGGTCGGCGATCGAGAGGGCCATCTGGGCATTCTGCTCGACCAGCAAAATCGTCGTGCCGCCCTCGTTCAATTCGCGAATCAGTTCGAAGATCTG
>DUPJ01000155.1 GCA_012838355.1 Clostridiaceae bacterium | reverse complement strand
AGTCTTCACCCGCTTCGGAAGCCAGAGTTTTTGGCAAAACTGCACCCTGGAGGAATACGAATACAAGTAAAAAAATAAAAAGCCGCATCACAAAAATCGCATGGGGACCACGAAGCCTAAAAGAATCACGCCTGTCAGTCATCAACATCATTCTATCCTTTCGATTCTGGTTTCCACGATTATGCTAACGCTGTAGTGTATATTTATCAATAATTCATAATAATCGATGAATGGTTATCATTCGATTTTTTAGTGCCGCTGCTTTGCGAAGATCGATTTTTATATGTCAGACCTTATACGGGGCGAAGCCAGGCACATCGAAGGTAACCTGGGCACCTGCAGGGGAACACTGGACACGCGACAAAGCACCACAGTTGATGTATATGCGTCTTGAAGCCTGCATATTCGAAATATGATGGTAAAATGAAGTCACAATAAGAGCGGCAGACTTTACGCAGCTATCGACTTTTCCCAATCTTTGATGAAACAACGCAGTCAGTGGCTGGAAAAATCAGATACTGCTGCAAATAAGACTTGGGCGGCATGAAGACAACGGCCGGGTATCGGAGATTTTGGCAGAAAGGTATGCCAAAGCTGAAATTGCTTAACCGTGATTGGTTGACCTGGGTGAATGGTATGGGACAACATCATAGATCAAAAGAAAATGAACGTGCTTACGATACTCATACAGAAAAGCATGAACACGAAACACACCCGGAGTACTTGGAGAAGTCTCAGCAAACAGATCAAGCGGATGATCATGAACACATGAACCATGACACGCATGGCGGCCATAATTCACACGATCATAAAGGTCATCATGCTATCATGGTCGCTGATTTCCGTCGCCGTTTCTTCTTTTCCCTGATCCTGATGGTGCCGATCCTCGCTCTCTCGCCCATGATCCAGATGTTTTTAGGCATCAATTGGCGATTCTCTGGCGATTTATATATTCTTTTCGGCTTATCGACGATCCTTTTTTTCTATGGCGGCTGGCCGTTTATAAAAGGTTCCATAGATGAACTTGCAGAAAAATCCCCGGCAATGATGACTCTGATCACGCTGGCAATCGTTGTTGCCTATGTTTACAGTTCACTTACTTTATTTGCTTTTGAGGGAAGCGATTTTTTCTGGGAGCTTGCCACATTGATTGTTGTCATGCTGCTTGGGCACTGGATTGAAATGCGTTCCGTGATCGGAGCATCGCGAGCGCTCGATGAATTGATCAAGCTGATGCCAGAAGAAGCGCATGTAATCGGCGAGAATGGCGAGACCGTTGATCGACCGGTATCCAGCCTGGAAAAGGGTGATCGCATCCTTGTCAAACCGGGAGAGAAAATACCCATTGACGGTGAAATTTTCGAAGGCAGATCCTCTGTCAACGAAGCAATGATAACGGGTGAATCGAACCCGGTTGACAAGGCGCCAGGTGATCCGATCATTGGTGGCTCAATCAATGGTGAGGGTGTTTTAAAGTTCGATGTCAACAAGACGGGTGATGAGACATTCATCTCCCAGGTAATAAAGCTTGTACGCGAAGCACAGCAGTCAAAGTCAAAAACGCAGCGTTTGGCCGATGTGGCGGCCAAGTGGTTGTTCTACATTGCAATATCTGCCGGCACGATCACCTTCATAATCTGGATGATCAGTAACGGGGATCCTGGTTTTGCCATGGAAAGGGCTGTCACAGTCGTGATCATTTCCTGCCCTCATGCGTTAGGCCTGGCCATCCCTTTGGTCACTGCCATGTCAACCGGCATCGGCGCGAAGCAAGGCCTCTTAATCCGAAGTCGCGCAGCGTTTGAAAATGCCCGCAAAATCGACACAGTTATTTTTGACAAGACCGGCACATTGACCGAAGGGCAGTTTGGCGTGATGGACATAACGGCAATCGGAATATCCGAAAATGAACTTTTGGAAATAGCCTATGCCCTTGAATCAAACTCCGAGCATCCAATCGCACAAGGTATAGTTAAGGAAGGGAAAAAACGAGGAATCGAACTAAAACCAGCCACAGACTATCAGAATCTTACCGGGCAGGGGCTGAAGGCAAAAGTCGATGGACAAGAATTCTTCATTGGCAGCCCCGGCTTTATGCGTTCGCAGAAAATCAGCATTGATGAAGCACTGCTGGAAAAATCTTCTGCTGAAGGCAAAACCGTGATATACATCCTGTCCGAGCAGACTTTGCTTGGATTTATAGCACTATCCGACATCATTCGCGACAGCTCTCGTCCGGCAATTGATGCGCTGCGCACAATGGGCATTGAATCATATCTGGTAACGGGTGACAACCAAAGAGCAGCCGCCCATGTGGCCAATCAGCTTGGTATCGAACATGTGTTCGCTGAAGTCCTGCCGGATGAAAAGGCGATAAAAGTTGACGACATTCAAAAGTCCGGCAAAAAGGTTGCCATGACCGGAGATGGCGTTAATGATGCGCCGGCTCTGGCCAAGGCAGATCTCGGTATCGCGATTGGCGCGGGCACGGATGTCGCGATCGAGACAGCTGATGTTGTCCTGGTGAAGAGCAATCCGCAGGATGTTGTCAGCCTGATCAGGCTGTCACGTGCGACATACCGTAAAATGATCCAAAACCTGATCTGGGCAACGGCATACAATGTGGTTGCCTTGCCGCTGGCGGCAGGTATTCTCTACAACCAGGGCGTTGTGATTACCCCTGCGCTTGGTGCTGTTTTGATGTCGATGAGCACCATAATTGTTGCGATCAATGCAAGGTTGATCAGGAATTAATGCCATGAACAATCAAAGCAAAAAAGTTCCGTTGCTTGTCACTGCGGTGATTATTTCAGTCATCGTTCTGGTGCTCATTGTCTCCTTTTGGGTTTCCAGTATGCATTTTCCTCGCAATCAGGATTACTTTCAGTATAAGAACGAATTGAAAATTCCTCCCCTGTTGCTTGACCGGAATTCCGATCCCAATACTGCGGATTTTGTTTTGGATGTGCAATCGGGTGAGACCGTTTTTTTTGATGGCCGGCAGACAATGACACTCGGCTATAACGGTTCATATCTTGGTCCGGTCATTCGTTTCAAAAAGGGAGAAAATGTGAATATTCACGTCAACAATCAGCTTGACGTCTCAACGACAGTTCATTGGCATGGTTTGGTGGTTGATGGTGAGCAAGACGGTGGTCCGCATCAGGGAATTCAGCCGGGAGATAGCTGGAGTCCCGCCTTTACTGTTGACCAGCCCGCTGCCACATTATGGTATCATCCGCACCTGAAGGGTGACACGGCGGACCAAGTTTACTATGGCTTGGCAGGACTGATTTATATCGATGATGAAAACTCAGAGAAGCTGAACCTGCCAAAAGAATATGGGATCAATGACATTCCATTGATCGTTCAGGACAGACGTTTTAACGCTGATGGCAGTTTCGATTATCGCACTTCAACGATGGGTGTGGTGGCCGGTGATACGATCATAATCAACGGAACGGTCAATCCTTATCTTAATGTAAACAAGGAGCACGTTCGTTTCCGCATCCTCAATGCTTCCAATTCACAAAACGTTGATATCAGTTTGAGCAATGGGGTTGATTTTCAGCAAATCGCCTCTGATGGCGGATTTCTGGAAGTGCCTCTCACTCGCAGATCGATTTTTTTATCACCGGGTGAACGAGCAGAAGTTGTTATTGATTTTTCAAGATCTGATCTTGACAAAATCTCGCTAATGTCAGGAAATCAACCCGTCATGGATATCAACCTGACCACTGCATCTGCAGAGTTAACGGAAATTCCGGATTCACTGACAACCATTGCTCCGATTAATTCAATCGAAAATCTGAGCATAAGAGTTTTCGAACTGCAAAGTATGGGCATCAGCGGAACGATTAACGGAAAATTCTTTGATATGAATCGAATCGACGAGGAGGTAACGCTAAATGAAAGTGAAATCTGGATCATCAGAAACACAGGTGGCATGATGCGGTCAGGGGGGCATCCCTTCCATGTACACGGTACTCAGTTTCAGATTTTATCCAGAAATGGGCAGACGCCGCCTCTTCATGAAAGAGGCTTCAAAGACACTGTTTATGTAAATACCGGAGAAGAAGTCGCAATGCTGGTTCAATTCACCCACCCGGGAATTTTCATGTACCATTGCCACATTCTTGAACATGAAGACAATGGCATGATGGGTCAGTTTAGAGTCTCATGAACCGGTAGCATTCACGCACAGTTCATTCCAATATTTCCCGTCATAATTGCCTAAGCGAGTGCCTAGCCTGAAAAGAAAAAGCGCCAGGCCTTTCGGTTCTGGCGCTCTTGGTGGTGATCCACCGGGGATTCGAACCCCGGACCCCCTGATTAAAAGTCAGATGCTCTACCGACTGAGCTAGTGGATCGTTTGGCTGGGATGGCAGGATTTGAACCTGCGAATGCGGGAGTCAAAGTCCCGTGCCTTACCGCTTGGCTACACCCCAATAAATGGGGTGGGATATGGGATTCGAACCCACGACTTCCAGAGCCACAATCTGGCACTCTAACCAACTGAGCTAATCCCACCGCATGGAGCCGTCTTTGACGAACACGCCTTGGCATTGTAGCAAGGCGATTTGGGGCTGTCAAGGACGATTATTTTCGTGTGGTCACCGCCCGTATGCCACAGGGTGAATGATATTCTCCGCCTTGATGCTGTGCTCCGTGAGCGTGCGGTCCATCAGGGATAATCCGCTGCGGACGATCAGGCCGCCGTAGCGTTCACGCAGGCTGTCCATCGTCTGTTCAAAAGCCAGCCGGCTCTCCCGCGCGAGCTCATCCGCTAAAAAGGATAGCTGACGCATGTCGGCTGCGGGGATCAGATTCGAGGCGCGCACACCCAGACTTCGGATCCATTGCCCTTCCCTGAAGTTCGCGAGCAGCAGGGCGGACGCGGCCTCGGTCAGTTCCGCGGCCAGCTGGGTCGGCTTGGCAAGCGGCATCTGCCGCTCGAAGTTGTACAGCTGATAGTCTCGCAGACTGACCGCGATCGTTCCGGCCAGATAGCCGGCATCGCGAAGTCTCGCTGCCACCGACTCCGAAAGCATCTGCGCGACTGCCCGGATCTCCGTCTCATGGGTCAGATCGTGTGCGGCTGTGATGCTGTTCCCGATCGATTTGATCGGCAGCTCCCTGCCCTCGATGGCGACGGGAGACGTGTCCTTGCCGTTGGCAAAATCGTGCAGCATCAAGCCGATGACACCAAACAGCTTGCGCAGCAATACCGGTTCCAGATTAGCCAGAGCGCCGATTGTGCGAATGCCGATGCGGCCAAGCTTTCGGGTCGTGGCCGGACCGACGCCGAGCAGATCCGACACCGGCAGCGGCCAGACTTTTTCGCGAAAACTATCACGTCGGATGACCGTAACGGCATCCGGTTTTTTCATGTCGCTTCCGAGTTTGGCAAAGATCTTGTTATAGCTGACCCCGATTGACACGGTCAGTCCGAGATCGCGGCGGATTCGGCAGCGCAGTTCTTCCGCGACCGCTTCCCCGTCGGAACGGCTGCAGTGTGTCAATTCCACCCAGTTTTCGTCGAGACCGAACGGCTCGACCCGATCACTGTATTCAGCGTAGATTCTTCTGGCCAGGCGTGAAAAACGGATATAGCGGCTGTACTGCGGCGGTACGATTACGAGACGGGGACATTTTAGTTTTGCCTCCCAGATGGCTTCCCCTGTTTTTACACCGAAACGCTTGGCCAGCTCATTTTTTGCCAGCACGATCCCGTGCCGATTGACCGGATCCCCGCAGACGGCGAGCGGATTCTTCTTCAGCTCCGGATTGTACATGCTCTCAACCGAGGCATAGTAGTTATTCATATCGATATGCAGTATCTGACGATCCACACGTGCCTCCGCATGACAGAACTTATGTTCTGTTATGGTATCACGCCAGGGTGAATTCGCCCAGTGTCAGGCGGCACTATTTTTTTCGGGATGCCTGTTCGAGACGGGTGACCAGCTCGTGATTGAGAAGATAATCCTTGACTCGGATGCCGCCGCTGAAACCGACGAGCTCGCCCCGATTTCCCAGCACACGGTGGCAAGGAACAAACAGTGCGTAGGGGTTTGCGGAACAGGCCTGGCCTACTGCCCGAGCATAGTCGGCCGCCTTTTCCTCCCCTACAATCACCGCCGCCAGTTCAGCATAGGTCAGATGTTCGCCAAACGGGATCGATTCCAGTGCGTGTATCACCTTGCCGGTGAATTCCGGCTGTTTTCTGGTCGACAGCGGAGGCATCTCCGGCAGCGGCTGGCCTGAGAAATAGGCTTCCAGCCAGTTAAACGCCTGAGCAAGCACAGGATCCGCTGTCCGCGACATAAATGGATCCTGGGATTGTCGAATCAGGGTATCGTTTCTGTCCAGACAGCGCATCGCTCTCAAGGTCATGCGGAAGCGTTCGTCCGACACGATCGCGCCGTTTTGCAAAAATTCAACACTGGTAATGGCTTCCCCATCCGACTGCAATGCAACAAGCCCCAGCTCAAACGGATAAAACCCGACTGTCAGGCGGGAGAAATTCGGGCGTGTTGCGACCAGCAGTACCCGATCTGCAGAGACGCCGGGCAAAACCGTGGTCGTCACGTCCGGCAGCTGATCGATATCGAGCGCTGTGCATTGGTCAGCCGACAGCACGAGACTGTACAGACCGGGATGTTCATCGAAAATTAAGGACAGAATTTTCGTCAGTGCCGAGCCTGACAGAGAAAAGCGTGAGTGAAGTACGGCTGAGGCTGCATCGGCACCGATGATCTCAGGGGCAAACAGCACATAGCCGATCTCATCATTGTCATGGGAGATAGCATAAATTGATTGTCTGCCGGTCTCGGCAAACTGCTGCAATGCTGCACGTCTCTGCTTGAGCGTTCCGCGCAGCGCATCGCCGGGGTTTTGCCGGGACAGGATCCGCCAATCGATTTTGCGCGCTTCCTTCACGCTGACGTCCGGCACAACCCGGCGCCACGTCTCATAGCAAAACGAAACATCACCCTCCGTTTGCCAGTCAGACTTCTCGATCAGCCGGAACTGCTCGTTCTCATCAAGATTCGGAAAATGGCGGTCAGCCTCATAGATGTCTGCGAACCGCGTGATCAGGACTTCGCTGACAAAGGGCAGCAGCTGTTCATAAACCGAACCGCCGCCGATCACAAACATGCGATCCCGCTCAAAGCCTTTCCGGTTCATTTTGTCCAAAAGTTCGAATAGCCGCTCCAGCGAATCCGCAGTCTGCACATTCGGGACAAAGAGCTCCGCATTTTTCGTCAGCATGATGTTCTCACGGCCGGGCAGCGCCCGTTTGCCGGGAAAAGTATCGAGGGTTTTGCGGCCGTATATGACCACCCCGCCGGTCGTGATTTGCTTGAACCGTTTCAGGTCGGCCGACACATGCCGGAGCAGGCCGCCATCCTTCCCGATGCCGTACGCGCGGTCGACTGCCACGATGGCGCGCATCGCTACACCGCCACCGGGAAGCGGCCGATCGGAGGGCCGTGCCGGTATTCACCCAAGGTCACGTGTTCCGGTTTGAAAGCGTAAAAATCTGTAATTGAAGAGTCGAGGCTGAAGCGCGGAGCCGGATACGTCTCACGCTCGATCAGTTCCCTGACGATCGGAATATGCCGGTCATAAATGTGCGCATCCGCGATCACATGAACCAGCTCGCCGGCCACCAGACCCGACACCTGCGCAAGCATGTGCATGAGCACGGCATACTGCGCCACATTCCAGAACGAAGCCGCCAGCATGTCCTGCGACCGCTGGTGCAAAATGGCATTCAGAACATGCCCGCTGACGTTGAATGTCATGGAGTAGGCACAAGGATAGAGCGCCATGTCCGAGAGATCGGCGAATGTGTACATATTGGTCAGAATGCGCCGGCTCGCAGGATTATGCTTCAGGTCATGAAGGACGCGATCCACCTGGTCAAATTCTCCCTCGGGATAACTCGACTTCTGCCCCAGCTGATAGCCGTATGCCTTGCCGATCGTCCCGTCCGGAAGCGCCCACTGGTCCCAGATTTTACTGTCCAGTTCAGCCAGACGGTTCGACTTCTTCTGCCAGATCCAAAGGAGCTCGTCCACCGCTTTTTTCAGCGGCAGAGGGCGAATCGTCGATGCCGGAAATTCATCCTGCAGCTGATACCGGTTGACCACGCCAAACAATTTCCGGCTGTATGCCGGTGCCCCGTCTGCCCAGCGAGGTCTTACGTCCTCGCCCGTATTGTCATATCCTTCCGACAGAATACGCCGGCAATTTTCAACAAACAGATCGTCAGCCTTGCTCATGCGCTTAGTATACCAAAGGGAGACCGCGCAAACATGAACGCAACTACTTGATCGACCAGGTAATCTGCGGCAGATTGCGGGCAATTTTCTTGACCCCGCACTTATCGATGACGCGCCCGAGATTGGCTTTCTTCTGCTCCGGGAACCCATCGGGAAGCGTGATCTTCAGCGCCATGTCATCATACGTGCCGCCTTCATTTTCCTGACCGAAAAACTCCATGCGCAGCGCGTCGAGCGGCAGGCCCTGCGCCGCGACATACGCCTTCACATTGGCAAACATGCAATTGATCAGGGAGGCGACAACGAGCCGCGTGGCCGGCGGATACTGACCGCTTCCGCCGTGGTCCGGCGACGGCTCCGTTATGATCGTGTAGCCTTCCATTTCCGTGACGCTGGTT
>DUPJ01000154.1 GCA_012838355.1 Clostridiaceae bacterium | reverse complement strand
TCAGATTACCTGTCAAACCACATCGACATAGCGGACGGCACAGTGTATCCGATTTTGCGAAAACTGAAGGCCGACGGATTGCTGAACACGTACCTGCAGGAAGACAGCGGCGGACCGCCGCGAAAGTATTATTCGCTGACGAAGCTGGGGCTGGAAACATACGCGCAAAATCGTGCAGAATACCTGCGCTTTGCACAGGCTGTTCATGCTCTCCTGGAAGGTGAGGAAGATGACAAAAAGTGAATTTCTGGGACTGCTCAGAAGTGAGCTGACCCAAAACAAAATCTCCGATGCAGACGATGTTCTCGATGAATACGAGCAGCATTTTGCATTCAAGCTTGCCGATGGTTTCTCAGAGGAGGAAATAGCCGCCCGTCTCGGCGATCCCGTCCGGCTGGCCAGGCAGTTTGGATTTGAAAGGGAAAATGAAGACCATGAAGTCGGTAAAGTGATGACTGTCATTGGTCTTGGCTTTGCTGATCTGGCAGCCGGTCTCTTTTTTCTCCTGCCTGCCGTCTGGATTGTCGCTATGGCAGGCCTGACGGCCGCGTGTCTCGTACTGGCGGTTTGCCTCATCATCAATCTTAATCCTGGCGCGCTGATTCCGGCGATGCCAACAATCAGTTCGCTCATCTTTGGCATTGGCATGGCTGCACTTGGCATGCTTGTCGGTGCCGGTACGGTATATTTTGCGGCGTTTTTCCGACAGATGATACGAGCGTTCGGACGTTTTCATCGCAATACCATGGCAGTCGCCAAAGGTGAGGCCGTGCTGCCGGCGCTGGCTTTATATCCTGGCTTCAAACCGCGATTCAAGCGCGGTCTTCGCCGGTTAACCATGATTTCGCTTCTGGCTGTTGTCGTGTTCTTCATCGTCGGCATGATCATCTCCATGATCCACTCCGGTGCTCTCGAGTTTTGGCATGCCTGGGGATGGTTCGGCTACACGGGATAGCAGATTATGGAGACGGTCATTGTGACGGGGGCGACCTCCGGAATCGGCCTGGAGACGGTGCGCTTGCTGGCCAGCCGGGGTTACCGAGTGCTTGGCATCGGGCATCGCCCTGATGCCATTCTGCGTGCGGAAAATGATATTCAAAGCAGCGTACCGCAGGCGTCAGTCCGTTACTTCTGCGCGGATCTGCTGCAGCAGCGCGAGATCCTGCACCTTGCCGGTGAACTGACTTCCGATGTCGAAACAAACAGCCATGGACGGCTGCACGCTCTGATCAACAACGCGGGGTGTGCCCGAAGCCGGTATATGACCACCGAGGACGGCATCGAGCACCAGTTTGCACTGAATTATCTCAGCGGTTGCCTGCTTACCCGCGAGCTGCTCCCGCTCCTGCTGAAAGCCAGGGGACGGGTCATCATGAGTTGCAGTCAGTCACATAAAGGTGCAAAAGTTCATTGGAACGACCTGATGCTTCGCCGTCGCTACAATCCGCTGACCGCATATAAGCAGTCGAAACTATGCGACATCCTGTTCGCCAAAGCCTTGAATGACCGGTATCGTTCATTTGGGCTGACTGCCTATGCCGTTGATCCCGGACTCGTCAATACGGATATCGGCAGCAAGGCGGGCGGTATCGTCAAAGCCGTCTGGAGACTTCGCAGGCGCCACGGGGTGCACCCGCGGGTTCCGGCGAAAACGTATGTCTTCCTGTGTCAGGAAATCCCGCGTCCCTGCGGTCTTTACTATCATGCTTGCCGCGCGCAGGTGCCAAGCCGTGAGGTCACTGGCGAGCAGGCCGGGCGGCTGCTTCAGCTGAGTGAAAGACTCTGCGGCATATCTTTCGAGGTACCTGCATGAACGTATTCATAACCGGTGCAGCCGGCGGATTGGGCCGTGCCATGGCGATCGAGTGTGCACGCAGGGGCTGCAGCCTTTTCCTGACCGATATAAACGCGGATGGCTTAATACAGATAAAGCGGGGACTGGAACGTCAGTTCGACATCAACGTGACCGCCCGACCTTGTGATTTGACCGACAGCAGCAGCGTCGACCGTTTGCTGGCTGTTACCGATCAGTTCGGCATCCGGTTCGATATGCTGCTGAATATCGCCGGCATCGATGTGGAAGGCGGATTCCTCACACTGGAGCGGGAGCAGGCCGCAGCGATCGTCACTCTGAACGATGCCGCAACGCTCCGCATGACACATGCGATTTTGCATCGGAGGCGTCCCGGGAGACATTTTTCGCTGATTTTTGTTTCAAGTCTTGCCTCCATGTTTCCCATGCCGCTGAAAGCCACGTATGCCGCGTCGAAACGATTTCTGCTGGATTTTGCAACGGCACTGCAGCGGGAACTGAAGGATCAGCGAGTCCATGTGCTGACGCTGTGTCCAGGCGGCATGGTGACCAATGACGATGTTGTTGAAGCCATCGCCGCTCAGGGCGTCTGGGGCAGGCTGACCGCCAATCCGCTGGAAACCGTCGCCAGAAAGACAATAGACCGGGCTTTGAGCCAAAGCGGATGTTACGTTCCCGGTATTTCAAACCGGCTTCTGGCTGCCATCGGCCACATGGTGCCACGGTCCTGGATCGCCGCCCTGATCTATCGGCGCTGGCATGGTGCACAGCAGAAATGGATGACGGTAAAACCGGGCAAAAGCACCGTAAGCGATAGGACTCCCGCGTTTTGCCGCGTAGAACACTGATTGGAGATCTGCCTTTGCGCAGCCGTTCGTCAGATACGCAATCACACAATTCCCGATTGACACAAAGTATCACCGTCTGCTATGGTGCCTGACATTGAACAGCATGTAAAAAGGGGTTGCGGACACAATAAGTAGCCGTGTGAAAGGGGTGCCCGCCGAAATACGCCGCTGCGTATTGGTACTGTGTTGAATAAACACCGGACTGTCAGACCGAAATAAGCCCAGATCGGACTGGAGAACTTTTTGCATGGCGGGCAACTGCACGTTTTTTGCCGGGACAGACTGCTAGCTTGTCCCGGTCACTGTATCGCGTCGCTGCCGCCCGCAACAGGGAGGAGACACCATGCGACTGTTCGGCACGATGACTGTGTCCGAAGGTGAACTGTCGATCGGAGGCGTGAAGGCTTCGGCACTGGCTTCCGAATACGGCACCCCGCTCTACGTGATGGATGAACGGCTGATTAGGGAAACAACTGAGCAGTTCTGTGATTCATTCCGGCACCATGCGCTGAAAACAGGCATTCTATACGCGGCGAAAGCCTTCTTCAATATCCAGATGGCGCGTCTTGCGGATGACATGGGACTTTGTCTTGATGTCGTCTCGGGCGGTGAACTGTATACAGCGTCTGAAGCCGGCTTTCCCATGTCGCGCGTCTATTTTCACGGCAACAACAAATCAGAAGCGGAATTGCATCAGGCGCTTGAGGCGGGTGTTGGCACGATTGTGCTGGACAATCGGTCGGAGGCGCTGCGGCTCGCCGCCATGCTGCGTGGACAAAGCAGGCGGCAGCAGGTTTTGCTGCGGATCAATCCGGGAATTTCAGCCCACACGCACCGTTACATCCAGACGGCCTCACCCGATTCAAAATTCGGCGAATCACTCCATGACCCTGATATTTTTACGGTCATAGGCACGATTGCGGCGCTGCCGGAACTGGACCTGGCCGGACTGCACTGTCATATCGGATCACAGATTTTTGCCGAAACGACATATTTCAAAGCGGCCGAAACCATGCTTGAATTTGTGAGACAGGTGGCAATGCGCTGCAATGTGAGTGTGCGCACAGTGAACCTGGGCGGCGGATTTGGCGTGTACTACACTGCCGGCGACCAGCCGCTTCGGCTCAGCCTTTTCCTCGGCAGGCTGCTGGAGCATATCGACTCGGCAAGGCGCGACAGAGATCTTCCTGACTTGGAAATCCTGATCGAGCCGGGGCGTTCCATCATCGGGAATGCCGGCACGACGCTGTATACGATCGGCGACACGAAACAGGCGGGCGGGGAACATTATCTGTTTGTCGACGGCGGCATGAGCGACAACCTGCGACCGGCACTGTATCAGGCTGAATATGAAGCGGCCGTTGCGAACCGCATGGATGAACCGGCCGTGCAGACCTATACGGTTGCCGGAAAACTGTGTGAATCGGGTGATGTTCTGATTCGGCACATTGATCTGCCGCATGCAGAGCGAGGCGACCTGCTCGCTGTCGCATCAACCGGTGCGTACGGCTACAGCATGGCGAGCAACTATAACCGGAATGTGATACCTGCAGTCGTGTTCGTCGGAAACGGCAAAAGTCGTCTTGCGGTGCGCCGTCAGACGTATGAAGACTTGACTGCACAGGATATCCGCTGATTGAGGAGGCATTGATATGGCAATATTTCAAGGATCGGGCGTCGCAATCGTGACGCCGTTCACCGAGGATAAAAGTGAGATCGACTACAATCGCTTCGAAACGCTGATCGAGTTTCAGCTTGAGAATAAAACAGACGCCATTATTGTGACTGGCACGACGGGTGAGGCGTCGACACTTGATGATGACGAGCATCTGGCAGCGATCGAGTTCGTCGTCAAGACGGTGGCTCGGCGCGTACCGGTTATCGCCGGAGTCGGCAGCAACGACACGCGGCATGGGCTCTCCCTCAGCCTCAGAGCTGAAGAAGCCGGTGCGGACGCGCTTCTCCATGTCACACCGTACTATAACAAGACAAGCCAGCAAGGCCTGGTTGAACACTTTCTTACGTTCGCTGATGCGGTCAGTATTCCGATTATTTTATACAACGTGCCGAGCCGCACGAATTTGTCAATTGAGCCTGAGACACTGCTTCGCCTGAGCGAGCACCCGAACATTGCCGGTCTGAAGGATGCCACGGGCAATCTCTCGTATACAGCGGAAGTTCGGCGTCTCTGCGGCGACCGGCTCGACCTCTGGTCAGGAAATGACGATGTCATCCTGCCGCTGCTGTCATTGGGCGGCAAGGGTGTGATATCCGTGGCGGCCAACATCATCCCCCGTGAAACGCATGAATTATGTGCCCGCTTTTTTGCCGGCGATGTCGCCGGCGCAGCTGAACTCCAGCTGCAATACAAGCCTCTGATTGACGCCTTGTTCAGGGAGCCGAATCCCATACCGGTCAAGGCCGCTTTAACGATGATGAGCCTCGACACGGGAGCGCTGCGACTGCCGCTCACATCGGCCTCTGAAGCAACCGTCGATCACCTGCGGCATGTTATGCAGCAGGCGGGCCTGATCTGAAGGAGGACGCTATGAACATACTTCTGGCAGGCGCGGCCGGTGCTATGGGGCAGGTGGTTGCCGCCTTAATTCGCGAACAGGGCAAGGACCGTGTGGTCGCCGGATTTGACCGGACAACGCAGAAGCATGCAGATTTTCCCGTATACACGGCCATGGATGACATTACTGTTTTGGCTGATGTCCTGATCGACTTTTCACATCCAAGCGCCCTGCCGGCCATCCTCAAATATGCCGTAAAGAATAATCTGCCCAGCGTGCTGGCAGCGACCGGTCTGGATGACACGGCGCACACCCTCATTCAGCAGGCGTCTCGCCAGATTCCCATCCTGCAGACCGGCAACCTGAGTCTCGGCATTTCGGTACTGGCCGCCTTAGTGCGGCAAACGGCTGCGGCATTGCCGGGATTTGATATCGAGATCATTGAAAAGCATCATAATAAAAAAGCAGATGCACCGAGCGGCACGGCCGCCATGCTGCTGGAAGCCGCGCGAGCCGGCAGGGAAGACGAACTGACACCCGTGTACGGACGGTATGGACCGTCTGCCGGGAGACAATCAGGGGAAGTTGGCATACATGCCGTTCGCGGCGGTACCATCGCGGGCGAACATGAGGTGATATTTGCCGGGCTGGACGAGGTGATTGAGATCCGGCACCGGGCAAACTCAAAACGCGTTTTTGCAGCCGGTGCCTTGCGTGCCGCCGCTTATGTCATACAGCAGCCTCCCGGTTTGTATAGCGCCGCTGATCTGTTTTGCTGAGTCACACACGGCAAGAGGCATCCTGATATGGAAAGGAAAGGAACCATGACTGAAAAAACGATCCGCCTCGGCATTATCGGATACGGCAATCTGGGCAAAGGCGCAGAACTCGCGATCAGGCAAAACCCCGATCTCGCGCTGACGGGAATTTTTACGAGACGCGACCCGTCAACAATCGATGCGTCGTCGCCCGTCTATGCCGTATCTGAGCTGGAGCGCTTTCGCGGCGCGATCGATGTCTGTCTTCTGTGCGGCGGCTCAGCCAGGGATCTCGACCGGCAGGGACCGGACGCCGTGCGTCATTTTCACACGGTGGACAGCTTTGATACACATGCACGCATACCGGCTTACTACGAGACCATGGATGCGGCCGCCAGGGCATCCGGCCACCTTGCCCTGATTTCGGTCGGCTGGGAC